>QHOZ01000128.1 GCA_003219495.1 Verrucomicrobiota bacterium
CAGCGAACATTTCCCACCTCAGTCGTCCGCGCGCTTCGCTCGACATCGCCGAGTTCTTGTTGTCCATCTAGGCGCGAAAAACTTCTTCGCCGGCAACGAACGTGCGCAGCACTTCGAGCTCGGGCGAGATCACAACCAAGTCGCCGTCGCCGCCAATTTTAAATTGGCCTTTGTTGTTCAAGCCAATCGCGAATGCCGGTGTGTCGGTCGCCATTCCAATTGCTTCATGCAGCGGCACGCCAACTTTTGTCACCATCGTGCGCACGAGATCGATCATGCGCGAAGCGCTGCCGGCGAGCGCAGACCGATCGGCCAGCAAACAAACGCCGGCTTCGGTGATGCATTTCGTTCCATAAAGCGAAAACTTTGAGCCATCAGGCAAACCGGCGCCGGCCGTCGCGTCGGTGACGAGACAAATGCCGGTGTAACTTTTCGCGCGATACAACATTTTCATCAGCGTGGGCGAAACGTGATGGCCATCCGCGATCAGCTCACAGATGATTTCCGGCTCGCTCATCGCGAATTCGAGCAGACCGGCGACGCGATCAATTCCGCGGCGGCGCGTCGTCGACATGCAATTGAAAACGTGAGTCACGCTGCGCATTCCGTGCTCGAACGCTGCGCGGGCGTCGTCTTCCCATGCGTCGCTGTGGCCGCCACTGGCGCTGATGTTATTCGCGCACAGTTGGTCGATGAATTCGAGCGCGCCCGTCAACTCTGGCGCAATCGTCATGCGCTTGATCACATCGCTTTGCTCGAGCAGCGGCGCGTAGAACTTCTTCGTCGGCTTGTGCATCAAGCTTGCCCGTTGCGCTCCGGCTTTCGCTTTTGAAATGAACGGCCCTTCGACATGGACGCCCGCGATTTGTTTGATCGAGGATTTCTGAGCGCGAACTCCTTCAATTACTTTCAGGATCGCTTTGATTGGCGCGGTCGCGGTCGTCAGTAAAAGCGAAGTTGTGCCGCCGGTTGCGTGATAATCGCAGATCGCACGAAAAGCCTTCGGCGAGGCTTCCATTGCGTCATGCCCCATCGCACCGTGCACATGAAGATCGACAAAACCGGGCGCGAGATAATTTCCTTCGAGATCGATTATGTCCTCGCCCATTGCCGGAGCTTGCGGGCGCATCCCGGTAATGATTCCGCTCTCGACGATGAGATCGAGCCCGTCTTGAACGCCATACGGAAAAATCAGCCGGGCGTTCTTGAAGATCATCGTTGCAGTCTAAGCAAATCCGTTGCCCGCGTGAACACTTCATCTGAAAATCCGAGCGCGCGCTTGAATTGAAAATCGCGCTCGAGCGGATTGCCGATGTTTTGGATGCGCCGGAACGCTTCGTGATCGAGCGAGCCGTTCAGCCAAAGCCGGTGAGCGAGCACGGGCACGGGAAAATCGCTGCCATGCAAAATGCGCGGCTCGATCGCAGGTTCGCGACAATCGAGCAAATGCGCGCAGCGATTCACTGAAATCAAAGCGCTGATGTCGCCGTAGAGATTTGGGAATTCACGTGTCATCGCGACCCAATCGTCGAAATAATCGCGATCGAAAGCGCCGCTGCTCGTCGCGCAATGCGCGGCAATGACGGTAACGCCGCATTCGAGCGGCGTGCGCAGTAATTTCGGATCGGCGAATTTTTTGTTCACGACCGGAACGGTGTGCTCGCCGCCGGTGTGCGCGAGCAACGGCAGACGCGCCTTCGCCATTTTGTTCCAGAACGGAACGTAACGCTTGTCCGACGGGTCGATGTTCTGACAGTTCGGCAGACATTTCATCAAGACTGCGCCGCGCGCGATGCAGCGATCCAACTCATCGAGCGCGTCACGTCGGGCGGGATGAATCGAAACACCGGCAAGAAATTCCGGATGCTCCCGCGCAAGATCGAGAACGACATCGTTTGGAACAAACATTGAGCCGAGATCTTCGCGCGGAGTGCCGTCGGGATCGTGCACTCGCTCGTGCGCGAGCAGAACAACGGCCCCGAGTGACGATTCACGAACGAACTTCAGGAGATTATCGGAATAAATTTTTTCGAGATCGCCCTCCAGCGCGGTCGCCGGCATGCCGAGCTGCCGAATCATGAAACCGGCGAGAAAGCTGTGCCATCCTTTCAAGCGCAACCAACCGCCGGAACCGGCGCTGCCATTGCCCACCATGTGAACGTGCATGTCGATTCGCACGGGGAACTGATTGCGTTTGCTTTGCCAAAAGTCCATTTTCGATCCCGCGATGGAGAGCGGCCAAGGCCGGTTTGCGGTCGAAAGTGTTTTCTGGCGACGGGTGATCGATGGGACGGTCAATCACATTCCGGCGATTTTTCATCGGCCGCTGATCTGGATCGCGGCATTTTTATTTTTCTTCATTGCAACACCGGCCCGAAAGGCTTTGCTCCAAAACCTGCGACTGGTTCGACCGCGCTCGTTGCGCGTTGTGAATTATTTTCGCGTGCTGCGAGTGTTCGCGAATTTCGGCTGGTCGCTGCGCGACTCGGCGGCATATCGCATTACCAAGGCACGCGTGCGCTACGAGCTCGAGGGCGGACGTTTTCTGGAACAGCTTGCTTCCGGCAAAGGCGCAATTGTTCTGACCGCGCACATGGGCAACTACGATTTAGGCGCGGCATTGTTTGCCGAACGCTTCCACCGGAAATTGAAAATGGTGAGGGCGCCGGAACCGGACGCGCTCGCCGCGCAACATGTCGATCTTGCATTGCAACAATCGACCGCCGGCAAGGTCGAGGTGGGTTATAGCGGTGACGGTCCTTCGCTCGCATTCGATTTACTGAACGATTTACGCAACGGCGAGATCATCTGTATTCAAGGCGATCGCGTAGTCGGCGACGTTGGACGTGCGCCGGTGCAACTTTCCAGTCGCGAAGTTTTTCTTCCCAACGGTCCATTCGTACTCGCAACGGTTTCGCAGGCTCGGATCTATCCGTTGTTCATCGTGCGCACCGGCTATCACAAATACAAAATCATTTCGCGGGAGCCGATCGTCGCCAATCGGGGGAACGGTTCGCGCGAGGAAGCCATCGCGGGCGCGATGCAGAATTGGGCGCGCGTGCTTCAGGAAGTAACACGGCGCTATTGGCCGCAGTGGTTCGCTTTTGTGCCGCTGAAGTAACGGCGACGTTAGAGCGGATTCATGAGATGCATGTACCAGCTCACGAATTTTTCGCCGAAGAACATCCACATCAGGGCGCCGAGCGCGAGATAAGGACCGAATGGTAATTTGGCGGACCAAACGCGTTTGCCGATGATCAGCGTCCCGAGTCCAACAAGAGATCCGGCGACTGAGCCCGCGAAAATGCTGAACAACACACCGCGCCAGCCGAGAAAGGCGCCGATCGCCGCCAGAAATCTCAAATCGCCGCGGCCCATTGCTTCGCGCGGAATTTCCAGCTCGGTCGCAACGCCGGAGATGTGGTCCACCGTGTCGAGCATGAACTCGTCGCTGCCGATGCGCACGCGATTGTAATGAAAGTCGAGAAGAGCGGCGCTGAAATCGCGATTGTCGATCTTGCACTCGTCGCAATGCAGCAGCATCCGATCTTTTTCGCGCGCGAAGTAATCGCTCCAAAGGCTGCGTTCCTCGCCGACCGCAAAATCGGCGTCGTCGCCCTGTCGCGTCCAGGTGAACAGTGTCGGCCCATCGAGTTTTACTCGTTTCTTTCCAAACGCGATTTTCCCGCCCTCGAGAACGATCCACAAAATCACATAACCGAGCGCGGCGGCGAGGGCCGAACGGACAACGGCCGCGACGCGCGAATCAGCGCCCATCAATTCGGGAACGAGCAAGCTTGCGATGATGCCGACCACGGTGCCGCCAATCGTGATTTCATCGGGGATGATGAAATGCTCGAGATCGACGAAGGTGGCGATGAGCAGAATGGAAATGAAAACCCAGTAGGCGATCGCGATTTTCCACGGGAAAAATTGCCAGGCGGCAAGAAAGAGCAGCGCGGTAAGCAATTCGACGCCGAAATAACGAAACGCGATCTTGGTGCCGCACTTCGCGCAGCGCGCGCGCAGAAGCAGCCAGCTGACCAGCGGAATATTTTGATGCCACGGAATCAGCGTTTTGCATTCGGGGCAAAAGGAACGGCGCGGTTGGCGGATGGAGATGTCGCGCGGCAAACGATAGATGCCGACGTTCAGAAATGAGCCGATCGCGGCGCCGGTGACGAACGCGACCACTGCGAAAAGTGCGACGTAAAAGGAAATATCCACGCGATCAGGTTGCAGTTCTGGCTTTGCGGCGCTCCACCACCCACGCGATCCAGATGCAGCTTTCGTAAAGCAACGTCATCGGTGCCGCCATCGCGATCAGCGTTAAAATATCCGGCGTCGGCGCGATGATTGCCGCCAAAATAAAAATGAGGACGATGGCGTACGGTCGGGTGCGCGCCATGAATCAGTAGGTAATCAGTCCGAAATAAACCAAGGCGAGCACGACCACGGGCAATTCGAAGGCGAGACCGAAGCCGAGAACGAATTTGGTCACGAAGGAATAATATTCCTGCACCGTCCAGGTCGGCGCCCAACCGAGCGATTGCGTGTCGCGGAAGAAAAACAGAATTGTTTTGGGCAACAACCAAAGGTAGCCGAGCAACACGCCCACGAGAAAAAGACCGAAGCTGCCGAGAATGGCCGGCAACAAAAATTTCCTTTCGATGGAGGTCAACGCCGGCAAAACGAATTCCGCCAGGAAATAAAGCAACAGAGGGAACGCAATCACGATTCCGGCGTAAAACGCGAGATGAAACGAGATCACGAAGGAATCGGTAATGCCCAGGGCTTTGAGCGCGCCAACTTGCGGATCGACATCTCGCAGCGGCGCCTGCATCACGCGCACGAGCGTTGTGCGAAACGCGAAACACAAAATCATCGCGCCGATCAGCGTGAGCGCCATTTTCACGATCATCCACCGGAGCTCCTCGAGGTGCTCGAGAAACGGCTTCGACGTCTCGGTTTCCGGCAGCTCGCGAAATTTGAAGACGTCGCGCAGGGCCATTTGAATTAGTGCACGTCGAGCGAAATGCAGCCGAAGGCGGCGAGCCGCGCGCAAATCCCGAGTGTGTTCGCGTCGCGGATATCGTTCTTTTTTATCATCTCGCGAATTTCGGAAACGCTGAACGCCTTACAGTGGAGGATCGACTCCATTTCCTCATGTTGATCGCCGCCCGGGCAGGGTTGCACCGGCCGGGCGAAAAAAAGATAGCCATACTCGTCGGTGAAACCCGGTGATGAAAAATAATGGCCGAGCGGAATCAATTCGCCGCCCGGCGCGAGCTCGTAACCGGTTTCTTCGCGCAGCTCCTTGAGCGCGATTTTCCTTATTGCCTCTTCGTCCGATTCTTCGCCGTCGATCTGACCCGCAGGCATTTCCCAAATCGCGGAGCGGATCGGAACGCGTTCCTGTTGAATCATCAACAATTTTCCGTCCGCGGTCATCGGCGCAACGATCACGGCCGCTTTGCGATGAGCGACAACCCAGGACCGCTCCTCTTTCTTCGCCGGTGTGCGAACTTTCTCCGTCGCAACCTCGAGATGATCATTCGCGAAATGCGTTTCGCTGGAAATTGTTTGCCATCCGTCACTGTCCCTCACCATTTTTTTCCCTTTCACGGCGACAACTGTAGGGGCGACGGTCGTTCGTCGCAAAATTTTCCGGCGCGCGAGCGTTAGATAAGGTGCTCGCGATTGTCCGAGCGCAGCCGAATGGTCTTATTCTGCAAATTGTGCAGGGTGCGGATCAAGCGGACGGTTTTGCTTTTCGCGCGCATCAAAATTGAATTCGTGATCGCGGTGGTGCCTTTTGATTTCACGCCGCGCAAGAGCGCGCTGTCGCTGATGCCGGTCGCACAGAAAATCATGTTCTCGCCCTGCGCGAGATCGTCGGCGGAATAAACGCGGTCGAGATCTTTCTCCCAACCGTCCGCGGCCAATTGCTTCTTTTCCTTGTCATCCCGCGGCCACATTTTTGCCTGCATCTCGCCGCCGAGACATTTGATTCCCGCCGAGGCGAGCACCGCTTCCGGCGAACCGCCGATGCCCATGTAAAGATCGACATCGGACTCGGGAAGTGAAGGCGCCATCGCCGCCGCGATATCGCCATCGCCGATCATCCGCAGCGAACCGCCGCACGCGCGGATTTGTTCGACGATTTCCTTGTGGCGCGGACGGTCGAGCATCATCACGACGACGTCCTGGACGCGTTTGTCGGTCGCGCGCGCAACGATCGCGAGCATTTCCGGAACGGCCATGTCGATGTGAAGCGAATCGCCGCGCTTCTTCATGTAATCGATAACGCGCGGGCCGTACGCGAGCTTCGACATGTAAAACGACGGAATGTCGCGGAGCGCGACTTTCACTCCTTCTTCCGGACTCGCGGCCGCGATACAACTGATCGAGTTCGGCGCGCCTTTGGAAATGTTTGTTGTCCCGTCGATCGGATCGATCGCGATATCGAACTGTGGCGCGCCGGGGACCCAGGTGCCGAGTTGTTCGCCTTTGAAAATTCCGGGCGCGTTGTCTTTGATCCCTTCGCCAATGACGACCTCGCCGCAAATGTTCATGAGATCGAACATTCCGCGCATGGCGTCGCACGCGGCCGCATCCGCGGCTTCCTTGTCGCCGCGGCCAAGCCAGCGGAGCGAGTTGAGCGCGGCGGCCTCGGTCGCCCGGACGAAATCGAACTCAATAATGCGTTCGATGTCGTGGTAACTGATTCTCGGGAGGCGATGCATGACGGGCGCTAAGTTTGTCACACTTCAGAAATATTGAAAGTTTCGGCTTCGGGTTCCGAATGATGCTCATTAAACATCGCAACCTATGAAATCGATTAAGTCAGTCGCAATTCCGGCCGCCCTGATCGTCTTTGTCCTGTGCGTTTACGCGTTTCTCCTCGGGAAC
>QHOZ01000126.1 GCA_003219495.1 Verrucomicrobiota bacterium
AGAGGTGGAACCATGCGCATTCTCACCTCCTTTTTTTGTCTCTTGCTCTCGATTTCGAGCCTGGCCCGGGCGGATGAGACCGTGCGGCAGGTCCAAGAAGAATTGCGCAAGCGCAATCTCTACTTCGGCAATATCGATGGCCAGACGAGCCCGGTCCTGGTCGACGCGCTGAAACGTTACCAGACGCTGAAGGGATTCGCGGTCACCGGCAAAGTGGACCAGGACACCGCGACCTCGCTCCATGTTCAGGTGGCGACGGTTGCCGCGAAGACGCTGCCCGATATGCCGGTGCTGAAAAGCGATACCGCGAGCGCGTTACCCGAATCGCAGCGCCTGGTTTTACAAAGAGAGGCGGAAGAGAAACCGGACCTGACACCAAATCCGCCTCCGCCGGCTGAATCGCCCGCGGCCGGGCAGGATCTCACGCCGGAGAGGGTGAACAAGCTGGTGCAGGATTATCTCCGCGATGCAGAGACCGCCGATGTAGCCGCCCAGGTCAAATACTACGCCTTCCCTGTCCGCTATTTCGATCACGGTGCGGTCTCGCAGCAATTCGTCACCCAGGACACCAGCAATTACGTCAAACGCTGGCCCGAACGGAAATACACACTCACTGGCCCGGTGAACTTTTTTGCCTCGGGAAAAGAGGGCGAAACCGAAGTCGAATTCACCATCGCTTTTGATCTGCGAAGCGCGGCGCGGACGACCAAAAACAAGGCTGTGGGGCGGACGAAGAACTGGTGGACCATCCAGGGGACCGGTGACGAATTGAAAATAGTTGCCATTCGGGAGGCACGCATACGCGAATAAATAGATGGAGAAGCCGTCTGAATCGGGCTTGGGCGAAGTCGCCCGGTCCTGAAGGGAGGCAGCGCGATGTTGTGAGATAGAAATGAAAGTCCAAACCAAGATCACGCTTCTGCTCCTGGCGGTGGTGGCGATTTTCATGGCCGGCCTCTGGGCCTTTCGCGCCTTCGACCAGCAGAAGTTTCGCCAGATCCGAACGAACCGGCTCGTCGAAGCCAAGCGCGCCTTCGAAGCTTTTCTGGCCAAGGACGGCGAGCCGTTGGAAACCCTCGCTGATTATGACACGACCTGGGATGCCATGGTCCAGGCGATCCGGAGCAGGAATCTCCGATGGCTGGACGAGAATGTGAGTCACGAAAGCCTTCAGGCTTACAAGGCACACGCGGCCTGGATCTACAGCCCAGACAGGACCCTCCTCTATTCGCGCAATGCTATTCCCGTCGATCCCGAGCTGGACAAGGCCGAAGCGGAAAAGCGAAGCACCATCAAGCCGCCTGATCTTCCCCTGCCCCCCGAAGCGTTCGATGAGCTTTTCGCAAAACAAGCGACAGCTCATTTTTTCATCAAAGTCGGGGACGAGTGGATGGAGATCCGCGGCGCTACCGTCCACGGTTCGAAAGACTACGCGCGCCAGACTCCCCAACAGGGCTTCTTCTTCGTCGGCCGCTTCTGGAATAAGCCGACGCTGGAAGAGATGGCTCTCTTCTCGAACACCAACCTCAGTCTGGTATTCGGGCGCGAGCCACCGCGGGAAATTGTGGAGGATGGTTTGACGGCGTTTACCAAGATTTTACCTGGGTGGGACGGTCAGACGGTAGCCTATCTTCTCATCCGAAACGAAATGCCGGTCGTCCGGTTGCTCAACCGCTCGAACGAGCGCCTGATCATCTCGCTCTTTGTTTTCGCGCTCGTGCTGCTCCTGTTGATCTACTGGTCGGTCGTGCGCTGGGTTAGCCACCCGCTCCGCCGGATCATGGAAACTTTGAAGCGGAACGACCCGAAACCGATCGAGCGCCTGTGCTGGGACCACTCCGAATTCGGCGAGATGGCGCGGACCAGCAAGAAATTCTTCGAGCAGCGCGACAACCTGGTGCGGGAAATGGAAGAGCGCCGCGTGACCGAGGAAGCATTGCGCAAGAGCGAGGAAGAGCTGCGCCATTCGCAAAAAATGGAAGCGGTCGGCCGGCTGGCGGGAGGCGTGGCGCACGATTTCAACAACCTGCTCACGGCGATCATCGGTTACGCGGAATTGATCGCGACGCGGACCAGCAGCAACTCGCTGGCGAAACAGAACGCGGAATTGATTCGCAAAGCCGGCGAACAGGCAGCCGCCCTGACGCGTCAACTGCTTGCCTTCAGCCGAAAACAAATCCTGCAGCCAAAGGTCATCGACCTGAACGCCCTCGTCCTCGAGATGGAGAGATTGTTGCGGCGGGTGATTGGCGAGCGGTTCGATTTGCAATCGCATCCGGACGCTGAAAACGGACGCGTGAAAGCCGACCCAAGCCAGCTCGAGCAAGTCGTGTTGAACCTCGGCGTCAACGCGCGCGACGCGATGCCGCGCGGCGGCAAACTGATCATTCGCACCGAGAACGTGCGGCTCGATCGCAAAACCGCCCCCCAGATTGCCGCGTCTCTGGCGCCGGGCGATTACGTCATGCTTTCGGTCACCGATACCGGAGCGGGCATGGACGAAGAAACGAAATCGCACATCTTCGAACCCTTCTTTACCACAAAAGGCCCGGGGAAAGGGACCGGTCTCGGCCTCGCTACCGTGTACGGAATTGTGCGCCAGACCGGCGGCGGCATCTCGGTGGAAAGCGAACCCGGCAAAGGCAGCATCTTCCGGATTTATCTTCCGCAGGAATCAGGGCCGGTCGATTTAAGCCGGACGCCGCTGACGCCCATCGAGAAATCGGACAACTTCGAGACGGTGCTGGTGGTCGAGGATGAAGACATCGTCCGCGAATTAGTTTGCGAGGTACTCGAAGACCAGGGTTACAACGTCCTTTGCGCCCGCGATGGCATCGAAGCGCTCAACATGGCCGAGGACTTCGATGGCCCGATCCATCTCCTGGTGACCGATGTCATCATGCCCCACATGAACGGCCACGAACTGGCTGGAAAACTCAGCCAGCTCCGGCCAGACATGAAGATCCTTTACGTTTCGGGTTATTCCGACCACGAGATCGGAGACCATGGTTTGCTCGATCCTCACTACGAACTGCTCCAGAAACCGTTCACCCCCCAGACCCTCGCGCGCAAAATCCGCGAAGTGATTCGCGAGGGCCAGTATGCCGCTACCGCCAAATAATCGCAGGCGCGGATGGCTGCGCCTGGGCGTGGCGATCCTGTCGTTAGGTCTGCCGTTCCTTTCCTCCGCGCAGATGATGAACCCAACGAAGCCGCCGGCGCTGAAAAAGCCGGCGACGATCGAAGGCACCGCGATGTGGTACCGCGTCCCACCGAATTCGCTCGCGAAACGACGCGCCGGCAAAGATGAGCTGACGGCGGCGCATAATCGTCTGCCGCTCGGCACCCGGGTGCGCGTCACTCATCTCGGAAACGGCAGGAGCGTTGTCGTCCGCATCACCGATCGCGGGATAACCACCCGGCACGCGGTCATTGACCTGTGCCAGGAAGCGGCGGTGAAATTGGACATGATCCACGAAGGATCGGCCCGGGTCCGATTGGAAATTTTACCGGACGACAAAGCAACCGCGTCGAAAACCAAAGCCGCGGCCTGGTAATCCCGATTATCCTGCTGGAGCGATCGGCGGCGGCGGCGAGGAGGGCGTGGCGGGCGAAGCGAATCCCACCGTCGCCCAGACGTCATATTGGTCGCCGAATTGGCGGAGAAACAAGAGCCGATAAGCCGCGAGCCAAACGATCGCAGGCAAAAGCAGCACCGTGCTGATGTAGGGAAGAGCGCCGACACAACAGGTCGCGCATGCGACAATCGTCCCGGCAACGGCGACGCCAAGCGCCAGCGCAATCATAAACAAAACGAACAGGACAAACGGCCCCGGATTGCGAAAGACAAGTTTGGTGACGTCGACGAGCGCTTCACGGGCGAGACAGCGCCGCCGGTACATGACCGGGACCATCAAGTGGGAGATCAACGAAAAGAACACGGCGAAAATCACAAAAATAAATCCGAAGCAGATCAAGGGAACGAGAAGTAATCCGAAATTGGCGGCCGCGTTTTCGTTGTGAGAGAAGAAACCGAGCGGCAGGACAACCACCACAATGAGAAGGGCCGTTAGCAAAACCATCACGAAAGCCACCACGAGGGAGAAGAGAAAGTAGCTGTTCCCTTCCCGTCGATATTCGCGCCACGGCTCTACGATCGCCGCGCGATTTTTCACCACGCAGTCAGTGAAGATGAACCGGCCGCGGGACGAAACCCACATCCAGACAAGGGCGAGAACGATCGCGAGCAGCACGCCAATTATAATCAGCGCGATGAGCCATGCCGGGATGGTCGAATCGGAAAAATCGCCGTGACGCTGCAGACGATAGTTCCAATCTCCGCGGCTCCACT
>QHOZ01000127.1 GCA_003219495.1 Verrucomicrobiota bacterium
GAGCGCGAACGCGCCATTGGCGCCCGTTTCGGCCGCGGTGGGCGCGCTCCCTTTTGCGCGACGCGCGTTGATTTCAGGCGTGGCGACCGTGTCCAGCCAGGTCTGCACAACTTCTTGGACTTTCATGACACGTTTCCGCTGCCGAGGATTGTCGATGATGAGCGTGGTCAAATCCTCGATGCGCTGCCTAATCTGTTCGCGCTTCTTTTCGTAGGGCGCGAGTAGCTCGGGACTTCCACTCAACAGAAAACCGCGATGACTGCTCTCAAGGCCGGCAATATCGTTCTCAATCAGACTGCTCAGCCTGATCACTTCGATCGTGTGAGTACGGAGCGTTTCCTGATAATGATTCCGCAAGGTTACCAGCAGGAAAATCCCGGCGAGGGCAATAATGACGACGACGCCGACCGTTGCGCCGGAAAGGAGCTTTAGATGAAAATGCCGCCGGCTGAAGAGCCAATCACTGAGGCGGCCAAAAATGGGGCGACGGCGCTTCTTTGGTTCTGAAGGTACAGTGGCGTCGCCCGACGGTTCTCCCATAAATGCGTATTCGACTGCCGCGCTGCCCTCGTGCCGCCCGGCGCCTAAAACACTCAAAGCAAAGTCAGTACCACACCTTGACTAGATATAAGCCCTCGGCCGGCGCGACAAAACGAGAGTGTTCGGCCCGTGCGGATTGCAATGCGGAAGCAATTTCTTTGAGTTCCATTTTCCCCTGGGTCACACGAACGATCGCTCCGACCATCAAACGCACCATTTTATAGAGAAAACCATCGCCCGTGACCTCAATCGTGATCAGCTCGCGGCTTTTCCGAACGCGAACCGACCGAATTGTGCGCACCGTACTCTCTGGCTTTGTCCCGCGGTTGGCGGCGAAGGCTTTGAAGTCGTGACGACCGACAAAAATCTCCGCCGCGCGCTTTAGAAGATCGACATCGATCGGCGCCGCGACATGCCAGGCGCGCTCAAATTCCAGTGGCGGCAGAATTGGACCGGTGAAAATCCGGTAGCGATACGTTTTGCCTTTCGCTGAATAGCGCGCGTGAAACTTTTCCGAAACATATTGGCAGTTGAGGACGCGAACTGTGTTCGGCAAAACGGCATTGAGCGCGATTGGCCAACGAGCGGCCGCGATTTTGCGATCCAGAAGATCGACATGCGCGACCTGAGCGAGCGCGTGCACATCGGTGTCGGTTCGGCCTGCGCCGTGAACGCGCACTCGCGCGCCGCTGATTTTGTGAAAAGCGCGCTCGATCTCGTCCTGAACGGTTTTGCGATGAAGCTGGCTTTGCCAACCCGCAAACGCGCCGCCGTCGTATGCGACAGTGAACTTAAGACGGTGCCGCATTTCGATTTTGTTCGCGGTCGAGGTAGCCTTGTAGAATCATTTGCGCGGCAACTTGATCGACGATCCCGCGCGTCTGCCGCGTTTTTTTTCCGGCTTGAGCGAGCGCGCGATTCGCTGCGACTGTGGTGAGTCTTTCATCCCAGGTTTCCACCGGACACGAAAGTTGCGCACGAAGCTTCTCGACGAACTGCAAAGCTTCATTTGCGGATTCTCCAACCTCGCCGCTCATGTGCCGCGGAATTCCGACAATTACTTTGTCGATCTTGCGCTCGCGAACAATTTCCGCGACTCGATCGACGGCTGCTTTGTTCGACTGAATTGTCTGCAGGGGATGCGCGAGCATTCGCAGCTCGTCTGAAATCGCGAGTCCAATGCGAGCGCGGCCGAAATCGATTCCCAAAATTGGATTCATTTTGCCGCGCCGGCGCGAGTCAGTCGTTACTGAAGCTCAGGCGGCAATTTGCCCACGAGATTCTTGATTTTCTCGGCGTCGTGGCGGTCGCAAATCAGAATCGCATCACCCGTGCGGACGACGATCAGATTGTGCACGCCGAGCAACGCGATCGCCGTTTCGCCATCATTAAAGATAATGTTGTTACTCGAGCTAAGCGCGGTAATTGAAGCATTCGTCGCGTTTCCTTGCTCATCCTTCTTGAAATAACGCGCAACCGCTTGCCAGCCGCCGACGTCGTCCCAATCGAAACTCGCTTCCACGACAAGCACGCGCTCGGCTTTTTCCATGATCGCGTAGTCGAACGAAATCCGCGGAAGTTTTGAAAATTGCTCGCGCAAAATCTTGTCCACATCTTTAGATGAGCGGACCTGGGAAATAAAATGCGCGAGCTCCGAGGTGTGCCGGTTGAACTCACTCAGAACGGTCGGCACCGACCAGACGAACATCCCGGCGTTCCAACGAAAGTTGCCTTTGCGCAAAAACGATTCCGCGAGATCCGTATTTGGTTTCTCACGAAAACGAATCACTCGATTCACCGCGATCTTCGCGTCCCCGCGCAGTTTTACTTCCTTGCCTTGCTCGATGTATCCAAAACCGGGACACGCCCATGTTGGTTTGATCCCGATCGTTACGAGCGCGTCGTTTTCTTCCGCGGCCGCGGCTGCAGTCTTGATTTTCTCCTGAAAGGCGGCGCGATCCGTGATCACGTGATCGGCTGGGAGCACGACCATTGTGGCGTTATGATCCCGCGCCGCGATCCAACCTGTGCCGAGCGCGACCGCTGCCGCGGTATCGCGTTTGGCCGGCTCGGCGATGATGTTTTCTTTCGGAAATTTCTTTAGCAGATCGCGAACGGATTTTTCCTGTTCGACATTTGTGAGAATCAGAATGTGATCGCTCGGAATAAAATCTTCGAGACGATCAACCGTTTCCTCGAGCAACGTGCGCTTTGAAACAAGGCGCAGCAATTGCTTCGGACGATTACGGCGGCTCAGCGGCCAGAAGCGCTCGCCGCTGCCACCGGCAAGGATGAGGGCGTAAATCGGATTCGACATGTCAGAAACTGCAAATAGCGGAGGTTGCGCCAGCGCGCGGATTTTCCCGTTTCTTTTTCGGAAACGAGATTTATAGATACGCGATGTCTGTTTCGGTATCCATTCCAAAAACTGAGGAGCAACGTCCGCTGGACGCCGTTCTGACCTTCACGCGCACTGCGTTCGGGCTCGGAATCGGCATGCTCGTGGCCGACAAGATCAAACGACCGGCGCGGCAAACGGCCGCGATCGCCTTGATGTCCGTCGGCGCGCTCGCTGCGCTTCCATTTTTGGTGAAGATCGCCATGGCCCGGATCAATTCGCCACAGTCAGAGCGCGCGACTCGCGCCCGGCTTCGCTCGATTCGCGCCGATTCGGGTTACACTTCCGACGTCGATATCTACTGAGCAACGAACCGTCCGCCGAGGTCCGAGCCGGACTGGCGTTGGCGGCAGCTACAACGTCGCTTGATTCGAGCACGCTCGCGGATTAAAGCCTCCTCGCACATGGCGAAAACATCGAAATCGTCCGGCGACGGATTGCGCGAGTTTTGTCGCGAGATTTTCACACAGGAAGCGGTGCTTCGTCAGGGCGGCGGCAAAGCCGGACTCGAACGTCAGCGCAAACTCGGGCGTCTCCCGGCGCGGGATCGAATCGCGCAGTTGCTCGATAAAGACGCGCCGTTTTTCGAAATCGGACTCTGGGCCGCTTACGGAATGTACAAAGAGTGGGGAAACATCGTCGCGGCCGGAACGGTTGCCGGGATCGGAAACGTCTCGGGCATTCCCTGCATGATTATCGCCAACGACGCGAGTGTGAAAGCCGGCGCTTTCTTTCCCGCCACCTGCAAAAAACTTCTCCGCGCCCAGCGGATCGCTTTCGAATGCGCGTTGCCGATCATTTATCTCGTCGATTCTGCCGGCGTGTTTCTGCCAATGCAGGACGAAATTTTTCCGGACGAGGACGATTTCGGCCGGATCTTTCGCAATAACTCGGTGATTTCCGCCGCGGGAATTCCGCAGTTCGCCGCGATCATGGGGAACTGCGTCGCGGGCGGCGCGTATTTGCCGGTGCTCTGCGACAAAATTTTGATGACGGAAGGGAGCGGCCTTTATCTCGCCGGTCCGTCGCTCGTCAAAGCGGCGATCGGACAAATTGTCGAGCAAGAGGAGCTCGGTGGCGCGAAAATGCATTCCGAAGTGAGCGGCACGGTCGATTTCTACGAAAAGACCGACGAGGCTTGTTTGAAACGGTTGCGTTCACTCGTCGGGCTTTTGCCGGAAGCTCGAAACGCTGCGGCCAAGATCGACACCAAAACGAAGTCCGCGAAAAATTCCGATTCGCTTTACGATTTGCTCAGCCTCGATGGACAAAAAAACTACGACGCGCGCGACCTGCTCGCGTCAGTGGTCGATTCCGGTTCGCTCAACGAATACAAAGCCGATTACGGCAAGACGTTGGTGACCGCTTACGCGAAAATTTCCGGACGAGGGGTTGGAATTGTTGCGAGCCAGCGATTGCAGGTGCGCACGAAAAAGGAAGGAATCCAGATGGGCGGCGTGATTTACTCCGACAGTGCCGACAAAGCCGCGCGTTTCGTGATGGACTGCAACCAGGACGGCCTTCCGATTATTTTTTTCCAGGACGTGACTGGATTCATGGTGGGCAAGGACGCGGAGCAAAGCGGGATCATCCGCAGCGGCGCCAAACTGGTAAACGCGGTCAGCAATTCGGTTGTTCCAAAAATCACCGTCGTCGTGGGCGGTTCCTTCGGCGCGGGTAACTACGCGCTCTGTGGCAAGGCGTACGACCCGCGATTTATTGTCGCCTGGCCGAATGCGCGTTACGCGGTGATGGGCGCATCGCAGGCATCGGACACGGTGTTTTCAATCCTCGCGCGCGCTCGGGACCGCGGCGACCAGAAGGCTTCGCACGAAGAGCTCGACGAGCTGCGCAAAAAAGTAAAAGCCAGCTATGAAGAGCAGACCGATATTCGCTACGGCGCAGCGCGCGGTTGGGTGGATGCAATCATTCAACCGCACGACACGCGCGATACACTGGTGCGTTTGCTCCAATACGTTTCGCGGCCGATGCCCAAGGCGAACTTTCATACCGGCGTCATTCAAGTTTAAATCATGGCTGTCGTTCTCGTCGAAAAACAATCGCCGCAGATCACGGTGGTGACGCTGAATCGTCCGGAGCGGCGCAACTCGCTCACGATCGAATTACTCAGCGAATTGATTTCTGCGATCAAAGTTGCTTCGGATCAACCTAACGAACGCGTTTTGATTTTGCGCGGCGCAGGCGCGGCGTTTTGCACCGGTTTGGATCTCAAGGAGGCAGCCGATCAAAGCAAAGCGCACGCAACTGCCGAGATGGTTGCAAAAACTTTGATCTCGATCGCGCAGACAAGATTGGTGACGATCGCGGCCGTGCATGGCGCGGCTGTCGCGGGCGGCGCGGGAATCATGTCGGCGTGCGACTTCGTCGTCGCGGCCGAGAAAACAAAGATCGGCTATCCGGAAGTGCGTCGCGGTTTGGTGGCGGGATTGGTGATGACCTTTTTGCGCCGGCAAGTGCGCGAGCGCGATCTGCGTGAGCTTGTGCTCGGCGGCGAATTGTTCGAAGCCGATCGCGCGAAAGAAATCGGTCTCGTGAACCGGGTCGTCCCCAAAGATCAAGTCATGAACGAAGCGCAAAAGTTTGCGCAATCCGTTTTGCAAGGCGCGCCCGGCGCGATCTCCAACACGAAGAAGCTCATCGAAGAACTTTGGTCGAGCTCAGTAAAGGAAGATGTCGATCTTGCGTTGCAGCATCACATGCAGGCGCGCGAATCCACCGAAGCGGGCGAAGGAATCGCGGCGTTCAACGAGAAACGAAAACCGAACTGGGCGAGCTGAGCTGCGTTAGACAGTTGTCGGAATCGCCGGCGGCCCGCCTTGATATTGGGCGCTGCCGAATCCGAGAATCGGCCAAAAGATAAACGGTAGAAAGATCATGCCGAGGGCGAAGCCGACGCCTTTGCCGAAACGCTTTGAGATGTCGACGCTCACAATGATCGCGACGACGACGTTGACGAACGGAATCA
>QHOZ01000130.1:0-3735 GCA_003219495.1 Verrucomicrobiota bacterium
TTATCTTCCGCGGCCTCTTTATTATTATCGCGTCCATAAACGTTCTGTTTCCTTCCGTCAGCGGTCGCTTGGAGAAAAGGCCACTGCTCGAGCTCTCTGCGACGCCCTACGACGTCGTGGATTGGACCGCACTTTGAGGCTGGAAATTAGTAGGCGTGGAGAGTTTCTTCTTAAGCCGCGTGAGCATGCATCACCATTGCAGTCCATCGGCTCGTGGGAATTGTCTCGGAGAACAATGTAGCCGCGTCGCTTATTTCTTGTCCGCGTAAGACGTAACGCGCAAGACGCGAATGCTCGCCGGTTTTCCGTCGCGCTGAATATTCCGTTTTTGAATGTCGAACTCGATGATCGATGCCGTTGTGAGCGTGCCACCGCCGTTTTCCTGATATTCGACCTTATAATGATTTCCTTTCGATTCGAGCACGCGGTAACGCATGAATCCTTCCTTGCTCTCGGAATTCGGCGCGCGCGTCCATTCGCCGTCAGGTTTGAGGTCGTCGTCATTGAATTCGTTTCCATTTTTCTCGACAGCATCCAAACTGATTTCGGTCACAACCGGGCTTTCAGAGTCCGAGATCCAGCACTCGATCAGGTTGAAAACTTGCGGGTGAATCTTGAGCGGTTGTGCCGAAGCATCGTTGATCCCGGCGGCCGCGGTCGGCGCGCTCTTAACCGGATGCAGCGATTCGAGGATCTTTTGAAATTCGGCGAGTGAAATTGCTTTCCCGGTAAAACCATGAAACCGGCCCAGCTCCCCGTGCCATGTCGTGCTCTTGGCTTGGTCCGCTTTCATCTGCTCGTCCTCAACCCAATTGGTGAGGATCTTGACTTTGGCGCCTTCTTTTCCTTTCGGCCGGTAAATCAAATACATCGGACCGAGCGACGTCTTAATCTCAGTCTCCTCGGTGTCCTCTTCCTGCATGAGGTTGCGATCGCCGATTCCTTCCGCTGCCGATTCGACCGAGAAACTTGCTTTCCCCGCGCTCCATTCGATCGAATAATTCGTCTCCTTGTAGGTCTTACCATCTTCGAGCGGCCCGGCATTTTCCTGAGTGATCTCGACTTTTTTCAATTTAAGTCCCTTGGGCAAGTACGACGGAACAAAACAGGTGATCTCCAACTTTTTCAGGTCGTCGAGCGTCTTAGCCGGCGAATAAGCAAGAGGCAGCACGCACAAGAACGCGCACAAAGAACAACAGAAGATTCTGTAATGGGAGTCCATAAAGTGGTTAATCTGTGTAACTTGAAAAGATTGTCGATCTTGTCCTCAATTGTTCGGTATTGGTAGAATATTTCTTTCATGAAACGTGACGACAGCATTCAAACCAGCGCGGTCGAAGATCATGATGGAATCCTGACGATTCGCGGCGGCGGCGCGCGCCGAGATTGGAACGGAATCCACTACAAGCAAGGCATGTCGGCCAAGAACGTCGGCACGAAAAAACTTTCGGCCAATATCGCAACGATCCCGCCCGGCGGTGTTGCTTACGCTCACATCCACGTCGATTTCGAAGTGATCCTCTACATTATCGAAGGAAAAGTGCGCCACGAGTTTGGCGATGGCTGCAAGAAGCTTTTGGAAAACGAAGCCGGCGATTTCATTTTCATCAAACCCGGCGTGCCACACGAAGTTTTCAACATGAGCGATACCGAACCGGTCGTTGCGTTCGTTGCGCGCTCTTCCGCAGAAGAGTGGGACAGCATTGTTCCCTACGACCGAAGCCAAAATGCTGCACACGCCGCGAAATGAAATATTTTTTGCTCGCGTGCCTGTTTCCAACGTTGCTAACAGCTGAGACGATGTCGATCATCGATGAACTCGGAAAGACGGTCCTTTACGGCGATGTGGCGATTTCGCCGGACGGAAAAAATGTCGCGTGGGTGCAATCGACTGCCGCCACGACGACGAAGGAAACGTACCTGCGCGCAATTGCCGGCGAGGCCGCGGCAATCAAGATCGACATCGGAGCGGGCGGCGATCGGATAGATGGCGAACCTGCATGGTCGCCGGATTCCAAGACCGTCGCGTTTTTCTCAAACGGCGAAGATGGAGAACAGAGGAACCTTTGGACGGCAAACGGTGACGGTTCATCCGCGAAAAAGCTGACGAGCTTGAGCGGTTACGCGGCGCGGCCGCGCTGGTCGCACGACGGGAAGAAAATCGCCTTCTTATATATAGAGGGCGCGGGCGGCGGCGGGCCGTTAATGGCTCATCCGGCGAGCACCGGCGTCATTGACAAGGCGATCCACAATCAGCGCATCGCAGTAGTCGATCCTGCGAGCGGCGAAGTACGCCAAGTTTCGCCCCCCGATCTCCATGTTTACGACTTCGATTGGTCGCCCGATGATAAAATGTTCGTCGCAACGGCCGCGCCGGGCCCCGGAGACAATAATTGGTGGATCGCGCAGATCTACAAATTCGACATCAGCGGTGGCAAGGCGACTTCAATTTATAAACCGACGCTGCAACTTGCGACGCCGCGTTGGTCGCCGGACGGAAAATCCGTTGCGTTTATCGAAGGGATCATGAGCGATGAAGGATTTCATGGCGGCGATCTCTTCACCGTTTCGGCTGATGGCGGAAAGGCGCTCAATCGCGCGCCCGGCCGCAAAAGTTCGGCGAGCTCGGTGTTTTGGGTAGCGCCGGATCGAATTCTTTTCACGGAGTACGTCGGAGGCGGCAGCGCGGTCTCGGAGTTGAATACGAAGGACAATTCGGTCCGGACGATCTGGAAAGGCGGCGAAGGCGTGCACGCGTTCGGAAATTTTCCGAACTTTGCGCTCTCGAATGATGGAAGCGCGGGCGCGATTGTGCGTGGCGATTATAACACCGCTCCGGAAGTTTGGGCCGGGCCAATCGGTAAATGGCAGCAGCTGACGAAGAATAATTCGTCGATCGCGATGTCGTGGGGAAAAGCCGAAGGCGTCGAGTGGACGAACGATGCATTTAATATTCAGGGCTGGCTCGTTCCGCCGGCAAAAATCGACGCGAACAAAAAATATCCGATGGTCGTTTTGATTCACGGCGGCCCGTCGAGCGTGACGACGTCGGAGTGGCCGGCCGGCGCCGGAATGTCGCGCGCGATCATCGCTGCGCTTTCATCCAACGGTTATTTTGTATTCCTCCCGAATCCGCGCGGCAGTTATGGCCAGGGCGAAGATTTTACTCGCGCAAACGTGAAAGATTTTGGCCACGGCGATTTGAGCGACACCATGGCGGGAATCGATTTCCTCACGAAAAAATATCCGATCGATCCGAACCGTCTCGGCGTAACGGGCTGGAGTTACGGCGGATTCATGACGATGTGGACGGTCACGCAAACGAATCGTTTTCGCGCCGCAGTCGCCGGGGCCGGGATTGCCAACTGGCAAAGTTATTACGGACAGAATTTCATCGACCAATGGATGATCCCGTTCTTCGGCGCGTCGGTTTACGATGATCCCGTGATCTACGACAAGAGCTCACCGATCAAGTTCATCAAAAACGTGAAGACGCCGACTCTCGTGATCGTCGGCGAACACGACGCCGAATGTCCGTCGTCGCAGTCATATGAATTTTGGCACGCGCTTCGTGCTTTGAATGTTCCGACGCAGCTGATCATTTATCCCGGCGAAGGCCACTTGTTCCTGAAACCCGAGAACCAGGCCGACCGCATGAAGCAATGTCTCGCCTGGTTCGACAGATATCTGAAGAACTAGACACGATTGACAGGATTTATCTGATTGTTGCCAGTC
>QHOZ01000130.1:3911-14324 GCA_003219495.1 Verrucomicrobiota bacterium
TCGATCAAAGGCGAACAACATTTGGATCGACAGCGATTGCAGAAACTTCTGCCCGGGGGCGCGACGCGGAATGCGTTGGACTGCGCGTTGTGGGACTTGGAAGCGAAACGTTCCAGCAAGCGCGTTTGGGAAATCGCGGACGTCGCGATGAAGCCGGAGGTCGAGACGTCGTTCACGCTTAGTCTCGACACGCCGGACAAGATGGGAGCAGCGGCAAAGGCGAATGCGACGACACCCATGCTCAAATTGAAACTTGGCGGTGACGATCTCGATCTTGCGCGCGTCGAAGCCGTCCGCCAAGCCAACGCAAGTTCGCGATTACTCATCGACGCGAACGAATCGTGGTCGCCCGATCATTATCGAAAAGTCGTGCCCGCGTTGAAAAAGTTGGGAGTCGAATTGATCGAGCAGCCATTTCCGGCCGCGAGTGATGAAATTCTCGAAACGCTCGATCGTCCGGTTCCGGTTTGCGCGGACGAGAGCTGTCACACGAGCGACGATCTTCCGCGACTGAAGAAACGCTACGACATGATCAACGTGAAGCTCGACAAGACCGGCGGACTAACAGAAGCGCTGCGACTGTGCACGCGCGCACGCGAAAGCGGATTCAAGATCCTTGTCGGATGCATGGTGGGGACTTCGTTGAGCATGGCGCCTGCGCGTATCGCCGCGAGCGTCGCGGATTATGTCGATCTTGATGGGCCGCTCTTGCTCGCGCGCGATCGCGAACACGCTCTGGTCTATCAGAACGGCAAGATCGACATCCCAAGCCGCGAACTTTGGGGTTAGCGAAATCGCCGTTCACTCTGTTAGTCTCAGGGAATGGCGACGTCCTCGGAGAAAGTAGGGCCAAATCGGCAGGTCAAACCGCCGCCGGTGTCGCAACATTTGCGCGAGTTTGCGTCGAATCCGCACGCCTGGGCTGTTCTCGCGCGAAATATGATCCCAGTTGTCGGGATCTACGGATTCAGGTGGAGCGCCGGCCTCACCGTTTTCAATTACTGGTTCGACGGATTGACCGCGCTGGCGGCGATCATCGCTGCGTGCGTTCCGCGCGCGCTCCGCGAGTCGCAATCGAAATCGGCCCCGCCGAATCCGATTAAGCTGTTCTTCAGCGGCATCCTCACCTGGGTTTTTCTCGTCGGCATCGTCGGTTTGCCTTACTGGATGGTGCTGGTTCCATTGCACAGACTGTTGCTCGGGGACAACGTTCGACACCAACTCGCGCAATCGCCCGCCCTCTGGTTCGCGTTCGGATCAATCGCGATCGGACATTTTTGGAAAGCGTTCAGAGCGGGCTACGACGAAATGCCTGACAATGAGCTGAAGCAACGTTTGCGTTGGGATGTTTACCTGTTGATGCTGCGCGGCATCGCGATGTTTATGATGCTCGGCTTCGCGTTTTTTATCGTGCCGCTGATGGCGCTGCTCTTGAGTTATTTTGAAATCTGGCCGGAGCGCGTGATCGGCGCTGTCTTCGGCGATCCCAAGCGCTTGTATGAATACGATCCCGAAACCGATTCGAAGCGGCGCAAGATTGACCTTTAGCTCTTCGCCTCTTCCACTTTGTAAATCACCATCCCGCGCGCTTGGTAATTTGCGAGCGCTTGCGAGTGATCGCGATTGCAGGTGTGCACCCAAACGCGCATCGGGACGATCCCGCGATGGCGCGACCACGCTTGTTCGATTGCACTCGTTAGCAGCGCGCCGCCTAAACCGCGGCCGATGAATTGCGGCAACAAGCCGAAGTAAGCGATCTCGACAGCGCCCTCATCATCGCGGCGAAGTTCATAATAACCGGCGAGCTCTTCATTATAGTACGCGGCAAATGTCCGCAGCTCGGGCGCGATCGCGTATTCCTTCCATTGCTCGTCCGTCCAAGGACGCTTGTCGATCCAACGCCACTGCGCGCCAACGTTGAAATAAAGATCACGATTGAATCGCCAATCCCGATCCGTCAGTTCGCTAACTTGAAACTGCTCGTCCGCTCGCTTCGGCCGCAACTGCTCGGGCGAACGCATCTCAAGATAAGTTGTGACCAAAGTTTCGGTCGCGTCACTCGTCAGACCGCTCGTCACTTTTGAAACGCTTCTTTGTTTACGACATAAGGCATCTTCGTCGGATCGCCCCCGTAATTTCCCTCCAGCACATCGATGACTGCTTGCGCGGTGCGCCAGGCCATTCCCTTGTCTGGATCGACATCGAGCCGCGTGATCGTGGCTCCGCTGGCAAAATGGTGAAAAAGGCGGCAGCGATCCGCGATTTCGGGATCAAGCAATGGTGAATCCGGCGGCAGCGGTTCTTTTTCAAACACATCGAGCGCCGCGCCGGCGATGATCTTTTCTCTCAGCGCTTTCGCGAGCGCGTTTTCATCAACCACCGGCCCGCGCGACGTATTTATTAAGTACGCGGTTGGTTTCATCAGCTTGAGCGTCTTGTCGTTGACGAGATGAAATGTCGGTTTGTCGGTCTCACCCTCGCGCAACAACGGAACGTGAATGCTTACGTAATCTGCGCCGCGCAACGCTTCCTCAAGATCGACATATTTGATCCAGGTTTTCTCTTTTTGAATTCCACTTGCCTGGCGCAGGTCCATCGTTTGTTGAATGGCCGCGATGTACTGATTGTTCTGGTACGCCGGATCGTAACAAAAGATGTTCATGTCGAAGCCGGAGCACTTCTTGATCATCGCCAATCCGATTCGACCCGTGCCAATGATCGCGATCGTCTTGCCGGTCACTTCGTCACCGAGGAATGGCAGGAACGGATGCCAGGACGGCCAGGTTTGTTCGCGAACCAGACGCTCGCTCATCCACATTTTGCGCGCGAGCATACCCAGCATAAAAAACCCAAACTCGGCCGTCGCTTCGGTCAACACGTCAGCCGTGTTCGTGAACGGGATTTTGTATTTGTTTGCCTCGGCGCGATTGATGTTGTCGAAGCCGACCGCGATCTGCGCCACGACCCTTAGCGTCCCCTTCCCCGCTTCGAAAACTTCCGCGTCAATCTTGTCGCGTAGCGTCGTGATCAACCCATCGATTCCACTCGCGACTTTCTCGATGATCAACTTCTTCGGCGGCGCCTCGGGTCCTTGGAAAACTTCGAGATCGTAACCGCGTTCGCGCAGTCGATTTTCCGCCCGATCGCCGATTCGCGACGTAGCAAAGACACGAGACTTTTTCTTATCGGTCATAGCAGAAGAGAACTAGACAGGATTAGCCCGATTTTTACGAAACCCCAACAATCCTCAAATCTTGTGAATCCTGTCTGTTAAAGATTTTTATTTGCCCAGGCACCGACGCGCTCGAGAGCTTTCTCGATGTTCTCGATCGAGTTCGCGACGCTGAATCGGAGATAACCTTCGGAGATAACCTTCGCCAAATTTTCCGAAAGCTGTGCCGGAAAGTCCGGCCACGCCGGCGTCGTCGAGCAAAGCGTCTGCTAATTTTTTCGAAGGCCAACCGGTTTTCGTGACGTTCGGGAAGACGTAAAACGCGCCATGCGGCGAGCGACAGGAAAATCCTTTGATTTTATTCAGACCGGCGACCATTACATCGCGGCGCTTTTTGAATTCGGCGCACATCTTGTCGACCGATTCCTGCGGACCACGCAATGCTTCGACCCCGGCGACCTGGGTGAAGCTGGCGGTGCACGAGTTCGAATTCGTCATCAATCGCGCGATGTGCGCCGCGAAGTCCGCACGCATCACGCCATAGCCCATTCGCCAACCGGTCATCGCGTAAGTCTTGGAAAATCCATCGAGCAAAATCGTGCGCTCTTTCATTCCATCGAGCGACATGATCGAATGATGCTCACCCTCAAAAATCAGCCGGCTATAAATTTCGTCCGATAAAATCATCACGTCGCGATCGCCAATCGCGCGCGCGATTTGCTCGATGCGCGATTTGCTCGATGTCGATCTTCGTGAGCATGCCACCGGTCGGATTCTGTGGGGAATTCAGAATAATGAGCTTCGTGCGATCATTGATGAGCCCCGCGAGCTCATTGACGTCCAACCGGAAATCCATGTCCTCGCGCAAACGGATCGGCACCGCTTTTGCACCGACGTAGTCGATCATCGATTCGTAAATCGGAAATCCTGGATTCGGGTAAATCACTTCGTCGCCTTCGTCCGCGAGCGCGAGGATCGAGAAAAAAATGATCGGCTTGCCACCGGGCACGACCACAACCTCCTCCGGCGACACATCGACCTTCCGCGTGTTGCTCACCTCCTCCGCAATCGCTTCGCGCAATTGCGGCAATCCTGCCGACGGTCCGTAATGGGTGAACCCTTTCCGCAACGCATCGACGCCGGCATCGATAATGTTGGCGGGCGTGTCGAAATCCGGCTCGCCGATTTCGAGATGAACGATGTCGCGTCCCTTTGCTTCCAGGGCCTTCGCTTTTACCAAAACTTCGAATGCCGTTTCGGTGCCAAGTCGTTGCATGCGCTTGGCCAGGCGAAGGTCACGCGCTTTTGAAGGCGGAGTTTTGCTCCCAGAAACGCCGGGTTGCGCGCCGGTCTTGGAGCCCAGAGTTGGTGTCGCGCTGCTCATGCAGTCCCGAAATCAACCCCGAAAACTTTCGAGGTCAACATTTGCGACGAACGCGACCGGCTCTAAGTTTCGCTGCTTTGAAACGTTGGCTGCCCCTCTCCCTGCTCGCGATCCTTATTCTCGGCACCATGGGCGTTTACGTTGATTGGAATTGGCGGCGACAGATTTCGCCGCGCGGCGGACGCTATTTCTTTCATCGCGTGACGCTGCAAGTCCCATCCTTTCGGCAGGGCGACGAAAAATGGAGTGACGATCCGCTCGGTGGCGTGGAGGAAAATGGAACGATTGGCGGAGAAGGTTGCGCCGTTGCCGCGGCCGCGATGGTTTTCAAATTCTACGGCGTGGATGTCGATCCTCAGCAGTTGAACTGGTACTTGAGCGTCGTTGGCGGATACACCGAACGCGGATGGCTTTATTGGGATCGCGCGGCCTGGTTCGCACCGGACCGCGTGCGGCACGTTTACGAAGACTTACCTTCGTATGCGCTGATCGATTCCAATCTCGCGCACGGAAATCCTGTGATCGTGCGCGTCCGGCTGCGAAACGGCATCACACATTTTGTGGTCATCGCCGGAAAGGACGGCTTCGATTATCTCGTGCAGGATCCGGGCGCGGGTGCGAGTAAAGGTTTATATCCGCTGCGGGAATTGCATAGCGACATCGACGGGTTACGATTTTACGAGCGGCTTACTCCGGCGACGCAGTTAGCGGCACAGCATTTCTGATTATCGTGAAGCAGCAAGGGGTACGACTAGGGATCATTGCAGCGGCGGTTTTGTTGTTAACCGTGATGCCGCTGCGCGCGGTCATTCTTTACGGAACCGGCGATCCGACTGCGAATACAACCGCACCAACTGGAGCGCTCGCGGGAAGCGGGTGGCAGTACGAAGGAGCATTCAACGGTCTTGGCGGAACGGTGATCGCTACAAACTATTTCATTACCGCCAAACATATCGGCGGCAGCGTTGGAAACATTTTCGTCTTTAACGGAGTCAATTACACGACGGATGCTGCGTTCCCCGATCCGTCGAGCGATCTCCAAATTTGGCGCGTGGCCGGCAATTTTCCAACTCACGCTCCGGTCTTTAGCAGCGCACCAGGAAGTGAAGTGAATCTTGGCCTGGTTGTGATTGGGCGCGGCCGACAACGCGGCAGTGCTGTCACGGTCGGCGACGATTCGCATCTCGGCGGCTGGCTGTGGGGATCCTTCGATGACGTCCAGCGTTGGGGCACAAATGTGGTCGGCTCCATTTTCATCGATTCGACCTACGGCGATCTTCTGCGCGCGCCATTCAATTCCGATGCCGGTCCGAACGAAGCGCATTTGGCACCCGGCGATTCAGGCGGCGCCGTGTTCGTATTAAATCCTGCGACCAACGTTTGGGAGCTGGCCGGCATCAATCTCGCAGCCGATGGTCCCTTTAGCGCTTCCCAGACTGGTGCGAATTCCTTCGATGCCGCAATGTTCGACACGACCGGACTTTTCGTGCCGGGCGCTGTCGGCGGCTGGGTCTCAGCGCCCAATCCAAGCGCCTTTTACGCAACCGAAATCGCGGTGCACCGTGGTTTCATTGAAGCGACCGTCATGGGATTAAGCAGTGTTGTCTCGCGCAAAATGCATGGAAACACGGCCTTCGATGTCCATCTTCCGGAAAGCGGTCCGCCGGGGATCGAATGCCGGAGCGGCGGCATGACGAACAACTACCAACTTGTTTTCACTTTCGCGAACGATGTCAGCGTTACGAACGCAATCATTTCGAGCGGCGCCGGCAGTGTGAGCACCGTTGCCGTCCAAGGAAACTTGGTGACCGTGAATTTAATGGGTGTCATGAACGCGCAAACAATCACGCTTACGCTCAAAAACGTGAACGACGGGATCAACATTAGCGATGTTGAAGCGAAAATGAGCGTCCTCGTTGCCGACACCAACGCGGATCGGTCCGTCGATTCAGCGGATATTACAAACACGAAATCTCAATCTGGAAGCGCGGTGACCGAATCGAACTTTCGAAAAGACATAAACGCGGATGGTTTTCTCGACAGCGCGGATATCAGTCTGGTCAAATCAAAATCGGGAACCGGTTTGCCGTCGACTTCGGTAACGTTGTCCGCGCCTGTAGGATCGACATCGCTTAGAACGTTCCCGTTGCCGCCAACAAAACCGCGTCCGTCAGCAATTCTCCCGCGAAAAAAATCTGGAGAACAGCGGCGCTGATTCGCGCAGCGAAGGCCGCCCTTGTTCGCGAGCGTTATCGAGCACGGCGCAATCGATTGATTGGGTGCTCAAGGAAATACCAGGAAAGAGTCGAGACAATCACGGTGACGATTCCAAAAACGAGCAGGCGCAGCGAAGGGATCGTAATTAGAAAGCGCAATTGCGATGGCAGCCAGCGACTCAGCACCATCGCGACGAGAATGTGATAAATGTAAAGGCCGTAGCTAATCCGGCCCGCGAAAACCAAGCCCGGACTTGTTAAGAATCGGCCAAGCGCTCCGGGAAATCCTGCCGCCGCCCGCGCGATCAAGATCACAAACGCCGCGGCTTCGAGCGGTTCCACCAGAACCGATTTCAGTTGCGTCGGATCGGAATTTCGCAGGACCGCGGCCACAACCAGCATCCACAAGGCGATCGCAGCGATGATCCAATTGCCGGGATTCGGTTTTAAGCGCGCGTCGCACCAACCAAGCGCTGCGCCCGCGGCGAGCGAATCGAGGCTGCCGAATGGCAAGACCCAGCGCGCGATCATTGGAACATCAAGCAACACGCAGCCAACTCGAAAGGCGAGTCCGGCGAGAGCAACGCTAACGATTGTGGGCAAGATCCAGTTTCGAGGCAGGAATAAAATCAGCAGAGGCCAAAACAAATAGAATTGTTCCTGCACACAAACGGGATCATCCAGTTCACCGTGCCGGTAAGAATCCATGGCCAATTCTGGCGCACGGCGCCGAGGCCGAGCAGAAATGCCACGAGCGTGAACACAAAATAAGCGGGCGCGATTCGCAAAAATCTTCGCCAATAGAAAGCGCCGATCGTTTTGCCGAGAGACAACGCGCCGGACTCGGTGCACTCGCGGGCCCGCCGGAGCGACGCGGTGATGAAATAGCCGCTCAGCACGAGGAAGAGGCGAACGCCGGTCGCGCCAAGATGGATCCAGTCCGGCAAGGGAAAATTTGGAACGTCGGCGCTGAAATGGTCCACCATCACCGTCAGCACGGCGAGCGCGCGAATGCCATCGAACTGCGGCTGATAATGATCGTTGGCGCGATATGCTGCTCGCGGCGTTGCCGCCGCAACTGCGCGATCCCATACGACACGAGGCCCTGCCCAATAAAACGCCCTCCCCACTTATTCTCTGACGGGGCAGCGTCGATTTCGTTACAAAATTTTATTTAATGCCGCCTGAAACGTATCGTTCGCGTCTATTGCGATGCACGCCACGGGAGATACGCAGAATTGGAAAAAGCAGCAGATAAACCAAGCTACTCCACGTTCGCATGATTGGAATGCACGCGAACCCGGCAGCAATCAGTCCCATCGCAGTGAGCGTCCATAGTCTCGCGATCACATAGCGCGTATCGAATCGCTCGAGCTCGGTTAATTCGAGAGCGTCGCGGAGTCGCCACGCATGCAGATAAAGGAGCGCCAACGCCAGATAAACAGCGGCGAAGCCGAGCCCATAAATCACGAGCAAGGTCGTTAATTGCGGCCCGGTCACCGAAATCTGCGGGCCTGTTCCAAACAAAAGACCGGTGATGCTTAGATTGAACAGGAATTTGAGCGGATAAACGTAGAACAGGACGACGAAAAGCAGAACGCAGGTGAGAAAACGCGATGTGCCGTCCTCCAATCCGTAGCGGCGGCAGAATTTGTAATGGGAGTTCCGGATCAGCGCAAGCAAGAGAAAACAAATCGCGAACGCCGGAAAACCGCGCATTGTCGTCACCAGATCGTTGAACGATTTTGGCGCGTCGAGCGAGACGACAAGCAAGGTGAGCGCGAATCCGAACACCGCGTCGCTGAACGATTCGAGCCGCGTCACTTCACGCCCGCGCAACCGGAATCCCGCGAAGTCGCGGTCCTGGGTTTGGATCGAACGCATCAGGGCGACATCATTTCAGAGGGACGTTCTTGCTTCAAGCGCGAGACGCACTCGGATCTGGGCAACACCGCGATCAATACTGGCCCGCGCGCATGCGAGGTTTACACTCAGGAATGAGTTTCTTGAATGTTAGCGAGCTCCCCTTTGTCGGAATGTCGCGCGAGCTTCATGGCGACAAACATGGTACGCCAATCTCTGCCTATATCGTCACCGCGCCGCCGGGCAAGGGTCCCCCGTTGCACACACATCCGTACGTCGAGACAATCTTTATGATCGAAGGCCGCGCGCGAGTGACCATTGGCGATGAAACGCGTGAGGTCGAAGGCGGCGCAATTGCGATTGTTCCCGCGAACACGCCCCACAAATTCGTCAACTCCGGCGATTCCGTGCTTCGTCAGATCGACATCCACGCCAGTCCGAAATTCATCCAGACGAATCTCGAGTAGGAAAGCGTCCGAAATTTTTTTCTTGTCACTCGCCGCCTGTCGCTCATCACTTGGCGCGTGAGCAGCGTCGTTTTTTTCCGCGCTATAAACGTCGGCGGCGCGAATCTTTGCAAACCGGCAGCGCTCGCCAAAACACTTTCCGGGCTCGATATCGTGAATATCGGCGCGGTCGGAACGTTCGTCGTTCGCACGAACGTCGCCGAATCAGCTCTGCGCAAAAAATTCGCCGCGTGATTGGCGAAGGATTTCCAGATCAAATGCGAAATCATGATCGTGCCGGCGCACGACTTCCTGAAGGTGGCGGCGGAGGATCCATTCGCCAAACAACCTTCCGGGCCGGACATCACGCGTTTCATGAGCGTTTTACACGAGCGACCAAAGAAGTTGCCTCCACTCCCGCTTGACCTTCCGTCGGAGAAAGAGTGGCTGTTGCGAATCGTCGCAATTCCGAATCGATTCGTCATTGGCATTTACAAGCGGGAAATGAAAGCGATCGGCTATCTCGGCAAGATCGAGAAGATCCTGGGCGTTCCGGCAACCACGCGCAGCTGGAGCACGATCGAGAAAATCGTTAAGATTTTGGAAGAGCCAACGAAAAGCTAACGAAGGAACAATGATGAACACTGTGCCGTTCCGCTCGCCGCCGCGAAAGGACGCTCGTTGAACGAAGACGCCGCATTGAGCATGCTTCTGCGCAATTTGAAACACGATCAAGTTTATGCGAAACGCATTTCGCTCGACTGCGTCACGTTCGACACGGAAGAAAAGACGAATGCGTATTTTCAGTTCGCCTTGCGGGAGAACCACACCGCGAAGTGCGGTGGCGATCCCGACACCAGCCCGATCGTCGATCGCTACCGCGTTTATCGCGCGTCCGGAAAAATTGAATGGCTCAACGCGGTGGAAGACAACTGGCAGCCTTACAATCGCTCCCGGATCAAGTAAATCACTTTCCCTTTTCCGGTTTCAGCGTTTGGCTCGATCCTCAGCGCGCGGTGAATCCGCCATCAACAATCAAGCTGTGCCCGGTCACAAAAGACGATTTGCCGGAACAGAGCCAGAGAACTGCCTCGGCCACTTCCTCGACCCGGCCAATCCGCCCGATCGGATGCAGCGGAGCGAGCTCGTCCTTTTTCATACTCAAACCTTCCGCGAGCCGGTCGACCATTTCCGTGTCGATGACCGCGGGGTTGACCGCGTTGACGCGGATTCCTTGCGCGGAATATTCCAACGCCGCGGTTTTCGTGAGTCCGATGACGGCGTGTTTCGAAGCCATGTAGATCGACAGGTTCGGAAACCCGATCAATCCCG
>QHOZ01000014.1 GCA_003219495.1 Verrucomicrobiota bacterium
ATCGAGCTTTCATCAAAGGACGTGATTCACAATTTCGATTTGCCGCACATGCGCATTGCGGCCGACGCGATCCCCGGTTCCCTGATTCCAATGTGGTTCAAACCAATTAAGACCGGAACCTACGAAGTTGTGTGTGCCCAGCTCTGCGGGCTTGGCCATTACGGAATGAAAGGAACTGTCGTGGTCGATTCGCCGCAGGATTATCAGCAATGGTTGAAAGAGCGCGCCGAGCTCGCCGGCCAAGGGAATGCGCCCGCGGCGACGCAACGCCCGCCTGGCGAACCGCCGGTCGGTCCGACACCAGGGACTGTTCCGCCGCCGGGCGCGCCGAAGCAGCAAGCTCCAGCGAAACCGGAACAAGTTCCCGCTCAGCCTGCGCAAACTCCGAGCGGCGAGTAATTCGGCGCTCGCGAACGTGGCGGAAAGATCGACATCGACGCCCACTCGGCGTGGAGATTCGCGCTGGCTCAATCGTTTCATTTGGTTCACCGCCGCGGCCACGCTCTTCCTGATTTGCAGCGGCGGAATGGTCACGAGCAAAAATGTCGGCCTCGCCGTGCCCGATTGGCCGACCACGTTCGGCTACAACATGTTTTTGTTTCCCGTCTCGAAATGGATCGGCGGCGTTCTCTTTGAGCACACCCACCGGCTGATCGCATCGACGGTTGGATTTCTCACGCTCATTCTCGCAGCGTGTCTTTGGCGTGACGAAGAGCGCTCATTCGTAAAGATTCTTGGCCTGCTCGCAGTCGTGGGCGTTATTCTTCAGGGAATCCTCGGTGGGTTGCGCGTCACGATGTTGAGAGATCAAATCGGAATCCTTCACGCCTGCCTGGCGCAGGCCTTTCTCGCTTTGATCGTGTTCATTGGCATCGTGCGCACGAACACGTGGCGAAATTTTGCGGCGACTGTCGACCTAACGCGCTTTCGTCCGATCAAAACGATTGCGATCGTCACCACAATCGCGATTTACGCGCAGCTCGCGCTCGGCGCGACAATGCGCCATCAACACAAAGATTTGGCGATCTTCGATTTTCCGACCGCGAACGGCCAATGGATCCCGGACACGAGCGACGCAGCGTTGGCAAAAATTAATTCGTGGCGCGACGCGCGCGCGTATTCGAACGTCGACGCGTTTCAAATTTGGCTGCAAATGATCCACCGGTTCGTGGCAGGGTTGATTGGGTTGGGAGTGATTTGGTTTGCCGTCAGAACGTCGAAGGCCGCCCGAGATGTTCTCGTCCTCCGGCGATTGTCGATCTTGTGGGTCGGTTTCTTCATCCTTCAATTTGGTCTTGGCGCATGCACGATCTGGAGTAACAAAGCCGCCGATATTGCGACGGCGCATGTCGCGGTCGGCGCGCTCATGTTATGCTTTGGCGTGAGCGCCTGGTCATTTTCGTCGCGAGTCGTTTCTCAATGAAAGCGGGCACTGTGGCTTCGACGACGCACTCCGGATTCGTCGGCGATTTGATGGAGCTAGTGAAAGCGCGGTTGACGCTGCTCGTTTTGCTAACGACAGCCGTCGGCTTTTATCTCGGCGCGGAAGGCGCAATCAACTGGAGGGCGATGTTGCACACGGTTCTTGGAACGGCTGCCGCCGCAGCCGGCGCGGCCGCGTTGAACCAATGGTGGGAACATAAATTGGACGCGGTGATGCATCGCACGCGCGCGCGTCCGGTGCCGGCCGGCCGCATGCCGCCGATAGAAGCGCTCATCATTGGCGGCGCGTTATCGATCTTCGGAGTGACTTATCTCGCGTTTTTGTGCAATGCGCTGAGCGCGATTTTGGCGGCGATCACAATCATCATTTACATTTTCGCTTACACGCCCCTGAAACTTGTCAGCACGTTCAACACTGCGCTCGGCGCGGTTCCCGGCGCATTGCCGCCAATGATCGGCTGGGCTGCGGCGCGCGGAACCTTAAACGCGGGCGCGTGGATGCTCTTCGCGATTCTCTTCTTTTGGCAACTGCCACATTTCTTCGCGATTGCGTGGATGTATCGCGAAGATTACGCGCGCGCTGGATTTCAAATGATCTCGAGCGACGACCGGACCGGTGAGCGCAGCGCCAGCCAAAGTGTATTTTTCTGCATGATGCTTTTCATCGTTGCGGCGTTGCCGGCTTTCATTCGGCTCGCGAATGTGTTCTATCTTTTAGCCGAGCTCATTCTTGGCGCTCTGTTTATCGGGGTAGCTATGCGATTCCTGAAAACGCGAACGCCATCGGATGCGCGCCGGTTATTTATCGCTTCGATAATTTATTTGCCGCTTTTGCTCGGCGCGCTTGTTTTATCAAAGGCATGAACGTATCTGCTCGGGCGCGCGCACGATGGTTTGGAAAGCAACGCTCATCGCAATTCCCATTGTGACGCTGCTCGCGTTGATCTGGCTGCGTCAACTTGAAGTGAAGGCGCTGCGCGCACGTAATGTTTCAAGCTACGGAACGGTGCCCAGTTCACATTGATCAATCAGGACGGTAAAAATTTCGGCTCCGCGGATCTGCGCGGCAAAGTGTGGATCGCGGATTTCGTTTACACGACCTGTCCGGGTCCCTGTCCGATGATCAGTAATCGCATGTCGGAGTTGCAAGATCCGCTCAAGAATACCGATGTGCATCTCGTTTCGTTCAGTGTCGATCCTGACAAGGATACGCCGAAGGTGTTGCAGGGTTACGCTGAGAAACTGGGAGCGGAGGAGGGGCGCTGGGATTTTCTGACCGGACCGAAAGCGACCATTTACAATTTGTCGCGCAACGGCTTCAAGTTAGCGGCGATCGATGCGAATGAAGCGCCCGAACGCCAGCCCGTGCACAGCACGCGCATGATTTTGGTGGATCGACACGGCGAGATTCGTGGCTACTACGATGCAGTTGAAGCGGATGCGGTAACGAAAATCGTGGCCGACACGACGCATCTTTTGCGCGAGCAGCCGCAGCCCGCTAAGCGCTAGTTAGCGATTGTCCTCGAACCAACTGACGATCTTGTAATTGTTGATCATCCCGCGCGAGCCGAGTTGTTCGTCGTAATGAAGATTGGAAACACCGGTCATCGTGACCGTCTTTCCGACGATCGAACCGTAAACGTGGCCATTCGTACCGCCGCCGTTAACCGTGACGTCGTGACCGGGCGCATAAATCGACGCGGTGATCTGAGTATTTCCGCCGAAGTTCACGTGCATCGGGGTGCTGCTCGGCGGTTGAATTCCGTACAATAGGAGATCGCCGGGTTGATTATTGCTGTTGAGGACGCCGTTGCCGCTGATGTCGACGTTGCCTGCGAAATAAATCGTCGCGGTTACGCCCGGCTGGATGATCATCTGCCCTGTGCCCGCGACGGAAATGTCGCCGGTCACATAAATTTCGACATAGGTTTGGCTGCCATCCGGATTTCCGGCAATCGTGAGCGTTTTTCCACCGCCAAGCGAAACCTCACTTAAAACATATCGCGATGCTATGGTACCTTTCGTTCCACTCGCGGTAATAGTGGTCGAGTTGGTAACAGTAGAAACTGATGTGTTCCAGTTCACCCAAACCGGTGCGCCGACAGGAATCGGCTCTTGATAGAAATCTGTGCGTTCGACGCCGCTAATATTTGCCGCGCCGCTGACGGTGCCGGCATTCGTTGCGACGTCGCCGAAAATGTGGGCGTTGCCCGCCTCGATTAATTGTCCATCCGTCGCGATGTCGCCGTTTTCCTGACGTTTTGCGGCATCGTAAAGGCCGTTGGTTGATTTTGTGGGATCGCTCGAATCGTAGCTGTCGACCACGATGTTCTGGTTTGTAAGATCGACAACGCCGACCGACAGGATCGCTTCGTCAAACGCGGAGACCGGGCGCACGACCGCTTCGATTCGCCGCGAGACCTGCGGTTTCGGATTGCCATTCGCGTCAGTCGGCAGCGGCCGCGCAGCAAGCAAGCCGTTCGTGAATCGCTCGAAGCGCAAACTCAACCGGCGCAACTTCGTGTCCTGCGGATTATCCGCGGCACCGGATCGATCAGCGTCGCCGGCGCATCCACATTCGTCTCGATCGTCATCGGCGTGCTGTTGAGTCCGGCGTTCGGAACCGTTGTCAGTTCGTAACCGGTGACGTTGTTTCCCGGCTGATTCGTCCACCCTTGCCATGCGTTGTTTGGAGCCGGATAAAGCGATTTCCGCAATTCGACGATCGCGAGATCGATTCCGGATTCGGCTGCGAGCAACGCCTCCTGCCAGGTCGATGTTTGCAATGCGTTTTGATATTTGATTGTCACCAAGCGCAGCGTCTCAACCGCAAGCAGTGAGAGCACTGCGATGACAAGCACGGTCCAAATCAATATACTGCCTGCTGCTTTGGAGTGCCGGAACTTCATCGGGTCAATAGACGCTGCTCTCGATGTCCGTTCTGCTGTTGCGGAGCAATGTCGTGTTATAGAACGCTGTCGCGGTGTTGGCCGCGCTCGACGCGCCGCCGGAATTGAAGGTTGGATTAAAACTAATCCGCGTGGTGACGACTTTTCCGGCATCCGTCACATCAAAGCGAAAATCCTGCACGTTGACCGCAAGTGGCGTCGCTGCCGCATTGTCCTGCTGGCGATAAATGGTTCCCGCCATGAGATAATAATGAATCCGGACCGAACTGCCGGAGGCGCCATAATAAACGCCGCCCTCTCCGTCCAACGCCGGTGCTTGTGGCGTGCCGGTGGAATCGTAGTACGGCGGAATAAAAATCGTCGTGTCGTTGCGCGCCGCTTGGACCGCAATTGCCCGGCGCAAATCCATCGCCATGTAATCTGAAATTCGCATCTCATCCGCGTGGTTTTGAGTGAAATCGGTGGTTGCGGCGTAATTCCGCTCCAGCGCCGTAAAACCCATCAACAACCCGACGCTGATCGAGCAAAAGATCGATGAAGCCACGATCAGTTCCGTAACGGCGTAACCTTTTTCGACTGATGTCGATCTTCGTCTGGAAAACGTTCCTACCATTTCGCGACCCCTCCCTTTGCGAGGATCGCTACGATTTGTCTGGAGATGGTGCGATCGTTCGGGACCGCGGTGTAATTCACCGTCCAAATAATTTTGACCGCGTTCTCGCTGAGCAGCGCGCTGTTGTTGCTGACAATGCTGACCGCGCCGCTGCCGCGCGTTATTTGCGTATTGCCGCCAGTGTTACTGCCATAGGGGACCAGCGTCAGCGTCTCACTGACGTTTTTTAACTGATTCGATCCTGGCGCATCCGCGTTGAGCAAATTCGCGGTCAGCCAGCTCGCGTCGGTCACTTGGTGCCAGTTCCCAATGCGCATCGATTCGATCCGCTGTTGCAAAACCTGACTGGCGCAAGCCGATTCCCGCGCCATTTGAATCGTGTCCATCGCGGACGAGTTCATCAGAAACAACGATCCGAGGAACAAGGCGGAGATCGCCGTGGCAATGGTGCATTCGACCAATGCGAAACCGGTCTGCTCTAGGCTGCGCCGACGGTGCATTCGACGCTAGAAGAGAGCAGCCGACGTACCGCGTTATAGTAATTATAGGATTCGCCCCGAGCTCAGCCGAACGATTCGACCCCGGCAGCCGGCCCTTCGTCGCAAACCATCTTCAAATACTCGCGATAATCGCCCTTCGGCAGTTGCTCGATCGTTTTGGCCAAATCAGCGCAAGTGATGAACTTCATTCGCAACGCGACTTCTTCCAGACAAGCCACCTTCAATCCCTGTCGATGCTCGATTGTCGCGATGTAATTGCCCGCTTCGAGCAAACTGGTTTGCGTTCCGGTATCGAGCCATGCCATGCCGCGACTGAGCAGTTTCACGCGCAGCTCGTTTCGTTTCAGATAGAGCAAATTCAAATCGGTGATCTCCAGTTCGCCGCGCGCTGACGGTTTTAAGCTCTTGCAAAGATCGACAACTTCCGAGTCGTAAACGTAAAGACCGGGAACCGCGAAATGCGTCTTCGGTTTCTTCGGCTTTTCTTCGAGGCTGAGCACGCGCCCATCGCGATCGAACTCGACTACACCATAGCGTTCGGGATCGCGCACCTGGTAACCGAAAATGCACGCGCCTTTGTCGATCGCGAGCGCATCACGAAGAAAATCGAGTTTCCCGTAGAAAATGTTGTCACCCAGGATCAGGCAGGCGCCGGAGCGGCCAATAAATTTTTCTCCGATCAAAAAGGCTTCCGCAATTCCGCTCGGCTTTGCTTGCTCCGCATATTGAATTTTGATCCCCAATTGCGCGCCGTCGCCGAGAAAATCGCGGATCATCGGCAAATCTTTCGGCGTGGAGATGATCAAGACATCGCGCAGGCCGCCGAGCATCAGGGTCGCGAGCGGATAGCAAATCATCGGCTTGTCGTAAACCGGCAGCAATTGTTTGCAGACGATCTTTGTGAGCGGGAAGAGCCGGCTACCGGCGCCGCCTGCAAGAATGATGGCCTTCTTAGTCATGCAATCGCTAAGAAAAGCATGAACACAGGAATTTCGAACGATTAATTTCGGTTTTTCGTGCTTTCTTGCGGTGCCGCGAGATTACGCTCAGGAGAACCGCACGTCCTTGCCCGGATCCATTTCGAAATCGAGGCTCAGCGAGTCGGAAATGTTCGGTTTAATGACTTCCTCCATGAATTTCACGAAAATCGGCTCCTCCCGGAAGATGGCGAATTTGTCCATCGATTCGAAATCGATGGCGATGAAAAACGGCCACGGCAACTCAGGATCGATGCGCTTCCCGCATTTGATGTTGAGCACTTCGGGAATCTTCAACAATTGCATACGGGTATTCATCATCATTTCCTCGACACGGGCGGGAGTGACCTCGGGCTTGAGCTTGTAAAGGACGATGTGGTGAATCATGGAAGGTTAAGCTATTAGGCGCACTCGGCAGGCCGCGCAAGTGCGAAACCACTTGTCCCTCACCCCGAAAATATCGATGGACGATTGTGCCTCAAACAATTCTACAATGTGCAAATGGAGCTAACTGGGAAACATCGAGATCGTTGGATTTCGGCCAGCCTCGCGCTCGTGACGTTGCTCGCTTTCTATTTCTCGATCAAACCGACGCAGCAGCACTTTGATTATACGACGCGGATCGCGTCCGCGCTTTTGGAAGGTCACGTAGGCTTGCAAAAACCGGCGCCGTCATGGCTGAACGAGATGGTCCCGGCGCAAGGCCATTGGTACTCGGTTTTCCCGCTTGGCGCTGTGTTGAGCATGCTGCCGGTGGCTGTCCTACAAAAAGTTCACCTCATAAAAAATTTTCCCGGCCGCGGGCTCGCCGCAATCACCGCGGCACTGTGCGCCTGGTTCTTTTATCAATTGTCGATCTTCGGAACGAAATCGCTCACCCGGCGAATCGTCCTTTCGCTCGCGCTGATTTTCGGAACCTGGACCTGGTGCAACCTGGGATTTGGCGGAGCGTGGCAGATCGCCCTCGGCTGCGCGCTTCTCGGCCAGATCGCCGCGCTTTATTTCGTGCTCGTCGATCCGCGCCCGATTGTTGCCGGAGCCTTCTTTGCCCTCGCGGTTGGCAATCGGACGGAAATTGTCCTTTGCCTGCCGATCTTTCTCTATCTCTTGCTCAGGCAAATCGCGCCGGAAGCAAAATCGCTCGCTGATCTCGCGCAGCAGGCGCGCGCAAAATCCCGCGTGTTCCTTTATTTTTTGATCTTTCCGGTCGCGCTCGGATTTTTCAGTGCGCTTTACAACTACGCGCGCTTCCACTCCTTCTTCGATTTCGGCTACGCCCACATTCCCGGCGTTTTGAAAGAGCCGTGGTATCAACATGGCCTCTTCTCGTTTCACGCGATCCCCTGGAACATTCACAAAATGCTGTTCGAGGGTTTTCGCGATAATCCGATCTTTCCTTACATCAGCTTTTTCCCGTTCGGCTGTTCGATTTTTCTGGCGAGCCCATTTCTGTTTCTCATTTTTCGCGAGGGCGGTCTCCACAAAATCGCGATTTGGATTGCGATCGCTTTACTCACGTTCGCCCTTTGGATGCACGGGAACCCCGGCGGCTGGGAATTCTCGTATCGCTACGCAATGGTGCTACTGCCGTGGATGTTTTTGCTCATCGCGAGTAACGGCCCCCCGAAAATTTCCGTGATCGAATGTTCGCTCTTTGTGGTTTCGGTAACCATCAACGCCGTCGCGATGTATCAGTTTCTTTGGACCAATAAAATCCATCCATGATCGGCGGAGCGAAACCTTCCGGATGAGCGACGTTCCAAGATCGGCAATTGTCGCGATCTGGGTTCGCATCACGAATTTGCTGCCGCGAGAGGACTGGCTCGTGGTCGGCTGGGCGCTCGGAACTAAAATTGTCCTGCTCCTATTTGGCGTCGCGAGTTATCAAGCGATCGAAGACGAGGAGGTCCCATTCGGATGGCCGTGGCTCGACATCTGGAACGAGTGGGACATGGCACATTTTCTCCGCCTCGCCGAATTCGGTTACACTGCGGCGGATAAATTCAAAGCGTGGTTTTATCCGCTCTATCCATGGTGCGTTCGTTACACGTCGTATATCTGCCGCGATTTTCTCCTCGCTTCGTTTCTTGTTTCGGCGATCGCGTTGTTCGTTGCGGTCGTTCTTCTTCGCCGCATAGCAGCGATTGAGTGGAATGAAACAACCGCGCGCCGCTCGGTTTATTTTTTACTGATTTTTCCCACGGCGTTTTATCTCCACATCGGTTACACGGAGAGTTTGTTCCTCGCCCTCGCGCTCGGTTCGATCTTCGCGGCTCGCAAAGAACGCTGGTGGCTTGCGGGCTTGCTCGGCGCCTTGTCGTGGATGACGCGCGCCAACGGAATCGTTCTTTTGCCCACGTTGATGGTCGAAGCCGGCCAGCAATGGTTCACGACGAAACGTTGGCGCTGGCAGTGGCTTTGGATCGGCGTCGTCCCTTTTGGATTCGCTGTTTATCTTATGCTGAACTGGAAAATCTCCGGCGATCCATTCGCGTTTTTGCAAATGCGAAAACAATTGTTTCACATGACCACGTCGTGGCCATGGGTCGGAATCACCGACGCGTTTCGAAATTTGCGGCGCACACCCAATCAGGCCGAGATCGTCGGAACGCAGGAACTTATTTTCACCGGCATTGGACTGGTTTGCTCAATCGTAAGCTGGTTCAAGATGCGCCCGGTCTATGCGACCTGGATGACCGCGAATTGGTTGTTGCTCGTTTGCGTCACGTTTATCGAAAGTATGCCGCGTTACGCCGTCACGCTGTTTCCGATCTTTTTCCTCTTCGCGTTCGCCGCGGAAAATCGTTTCTGGCGCGTGATTATTACGATGTGGTCAATTCTTTTTCTCGCGCTATTTAGCAGTCTCTTCGCGCGCGGATGGTGGGTCTTTTGATTCGCGCAGAGAATCGAATCACTTCGCGCTGACTTGATAGAGCGCGCAGTTCGATGTCGATCCAACTTTTCGAAAGCGTGAAAAAAAGACTTCGTTAGCTTGCAACCCGGATCGTTCCGCCGGCCCAACGAGCACGTAGTCAATTCCGTAACGTTTCAATAATGGTTCGGCGTCACCTTTGCCGGCATAGATCCGCTTCACATCCTGCTCGCGTGATCCGCGATCCAATCCGTGGGACCAAACAATGGCGCCCACGCCAATAAGTGAACGCCGGCCGCTCAAAAAAACGGGATGATCGTTTGTTGCCGCGTGAAGAACGAGCGCGCGGGGCGGACATTTTTCGCGAATCAAATCCGCGCAAGCAATTGCTTCTTTGCTAAAGATCGGCCAGTCAGATCCGGCGGCGAGCACGCGCCAAACGTCTAATCCACCTGCGGCGATCATTGAAATAAATAAAACAAGCGCGATCGCACGAATCGGGATGAAGCGTGATTCCCATAAGCGCGCCAGCAGCAGCGCGACCAACGGCACCGCCGCAATGTACCAGTAGATCAGCACCTTGATGTTGTCCCAAGTAAACGGCGCGAGATTGAAAAGATTGCCGGCGATAAAGCAAACGACGAATGGCGCGCAAAAAAGAAGTAATTGTCGTGGCACGATCGAATTTTTGCCGCGCCATAAGATCGACATGAGTAACAACGGAATAAACGCGCCGGTGTTTTTCAGCCAGAACCACCACCAGGAGTCGTGTCCTTTGTCCCAGCCGGGGAGCCATTTTAAAAACCATCCGGCATGAAGCCCATTGCCGCGCGCACCCCACAAAATCTGCGGGACCGCGAGCAATAACGCGATCGCGAAGAAGGCGATCCAATTTCGAGGCGACCAGAAAATTAGCGCTAAAAACGCCGCCATCATCATCACAACCAAAAAACTGTGCGAATGAATTAGCGGCAGCAGACCGGCGAGGATCCCAGCCGCGAGCATTTGCCGGCGACCAATGCTTTCTCGCGATTCGTGAACCACTTGCCACCACAAGGTGAAGATCACAATGGCTAAAGGCAGCCCGAGCAGAAAACTGCGCTGCGGCAACAGGACTGTTTCAAGAAGATTGCCCCAACGCAAACCGTAGAATCGCTCCGTCGTGTATTCGTGAGAGAGATGACTCAGCGCGCCCCAAATTCCGGGGGACCGCTTCACGTCATCAGCAAGCAGCCACCAGCCGCATCCACCACTGAGCAGGATAAGGAACGGCGACACCGCCGCGGCGAAACGGTTTCGAGTTAATTTCCAACTCCAGAAATGAAGAAGTCCGACCAAAGCGATCGCCAGGATCCAGTTCTCAAGGAAAATCGCACTCGTTAGGCTTGCGCCCGCGCGCAGAAAGATCGCTGCAATAAAGTCCGCGATGAAAGGGTAACTAAGCGGTGCGCCGGCGAATTCCGGATGCTCAGGCGGAAAATTTTCACCGTAAGCGAAGCTCGTGATGACGCTGACGTGAAACGGCAGGTCGCCGTAGTTGTTGATCGCCGCGGTATAAATCGCGCCATCGCGTTCGAACATCGCGTGCGCGAAGAAGAGGGCGAGCAACACCGCGGCGAAGAAGTAGAACAAAGCGAACCCAACTGACGAACGAGTCACCGTTGCGGACCAATCGCTCACGATCGATTTTCGCAGCGTCGATGAACGCAAGAGCGAGAAAGCAGACGCCAGGACAATGACGGTCGCGAGGATGCTCGCGATGTTGAGTCCTAGAATCGATGCGCAGACGAATCCAATCAGTCCAAGCAACGCGAGTCCGATGCATGTCCCGGCGCAAATGCGAGCCGCGAGCGGTTCGTCCGGATCGTAGAGATACGTCAGCAACGTCCCCGCAGAAATCGCGATCAGGATTAAGACGAAACTTAAAACCATCCGCGTAGATTATGGCTTGTTCGGCGCCGGAATCGACACATGACCGCCACTGATTGCGCTCCAGAAGAGGCGCGTTTCGCGCGGCAACGATCCGTCGTGCTGCAGCCAAGAGGCTGTTGCGAAAAAATTCATGAAGATCGACAAGGGAATGAGCGCGGCGAAGGTCCATCGCGTAGCCGGCAGAATTTTTCCGGACTGACGCAGGAAGAGGACCGTGCAAAAGATTAGAAAAGGATAGAGCTCAGTGGAGTAACGCTGAGCTAGCGTAAAGAAACACAAGATGAGTAAGCTTTGTCCGGCAAATGCCGCCGTTCCTCCCAATTGGAAAAGATCAGCGCCCCTTCTTCTCAGCAGACAGATCAAACCGCGAATTGCGCCGGCAACGAGCCAGGCCGACGCCCACGTGACCGGCACGTATGTTTCACTGAACGGGAGCGAGTACGATGGAGGGAAATTAGCAAATCGACGGTCGACCGAGAAAAATGGCGGATGCGACTGAATCGGCGGGAGATGTAAATCGAAATAATCCGCGAAGCCATAAGGCAGCCGGTCCAAGCGGAAGATTCCATATTTATGCGCGACTTCGCGATGAACCGGATTCACATAGGAATCGAAATTGATGCCGCTGAAGTTTCCGAATCGGGCGTAGCTGAGAAACAGGTGAAACGTCAAGGCCGCGACGAGCGGAAGAAAAAGCGCGACTAGCGGGCGCATATTCTTCTGGCGCACAAAACGCAGCGCGAGCAGCAGCGCAATCAGGAGCACTGGCGCGCCAAACGTAAGTCTCGAAAGCAGCGCGAATCCGGCGGAGATTGAGAAACCGAGAAGCGACAATGTTAACGATCGGCCTTCAGCGGTTCGTGAATGCCATGCGAAATAAATTGCACTAATCGACCAAGCGAATGCCCAAATGATCGCTTCGCTGTAGATCGCCATATTGCCGAGTAGAAAGAGAAGAGGCGTCGCAAAAACAAACGCGACGAGACCAGCGCCGCCAAGCCATCTACGCCAGTGAGTTGAAAGCGTGGACGCCCTCAGCGCGTCGGACAGGAGTCCCGCGAACGCAAGCAGCGCAACTTCAGCCGCCAAGAAACCCGACAACCGCGACCACGCTCCGCGTCCAGCTGGGTACATCGCGTTCAGCGGAACTCGCAAAAGCGCCGGGAACGCTCCGAAGTACATTCGCGTGTGGCCGTTCACGATCATCGCTTCCCATCGGATCGCGTCGCCATCCACATCGACGTCGCCGCGCAGGAAGTGTTCGGCTTGCGAATCGAAGGCGCCGCCGAGGATTTCTTTGACGAAAAGTTCGCGCCCGCCGGTAGTGGCGATGATCCACAACAGCGCGCTAAGAACAATCACTGCCGGCCAGAGCCGTGGCGCGCGTGAGATGTCGACCTTCGTTTCGATCTTACTTGCGAAAATCGAGCGCGCCTTTCTTGAGCGCGTAGACGTAGCCCACCATCAGGATGGCGATGAAGCTAAGCATGCTCCAGAAAATCGTGCTGCTGTGCGCGATCGCTTCTTTGTAAACGACCGCCCAGGGATACATGAACACGATCTCGAGATCGAAAAGGATGAATAACATCGCCACAAGGTAGAACTTCACGCTGAAGCGTGGTTGTCCTTCGCCTTGCGGGATCATCCCGCATTCGTACGGAGTATCTTTTGCCGGCGTGCGGCGCCCGGTTTTTCCGAGCAACGCGCTCGTAACCAGCGCGGATACAGCGAAACCAATTGCGACAATGATCTGCAGGAGAACCGGCAGATACTCTCGAATCATTCGCGGACCTCGCGAATCGGCGCGACTACTTTACCGCAGCGGCCAGTCTCGGGTTTGGAATGTGTCCGTTTTGCGGAGCGATCGCCTTGGCCAGGGATGAAGGAAGGCCTTTGTATTTCTTGCCATTCTTCTTTACCGCGCCGCGCGCAACCAGATTCTGAAGTTTTTCGTAAGCACGCAGACGGAGCATTTCTTCGCCTCCGCTGGCGGCGTTTCGCGCGCGGAGATTCTCGTGTACAATATCAAAGAGTTCCTTAAACTCGTAGGAGGCACGATCGACGAGAAAATGCGTTTTTCTTGAGAATAGCCATAGGGCGGCAACGGTAGCAGATTTCCGTGGGATTAACAGAACAATTGTGTCACCGCTCGCCAAGTTAGACTGTGCTAGGTAAACAGGGCCGAAATGGCGCACATAAAATGCCCGTTAATGATCCTTTTCCGCGTTCAATACCCAGCCAATTGCGGGCAGCACAACTCCTATCTCCAAGCTCACTGGTCCTACCGACTCAGTCACGTAGCCGTCGCGCTCGTACCTTTGTGATAATACGATCGGACTGAGGTGCTTTGTCACCGTTTCAGCCGGCGGTAACTTCGTTGCATCGACATACTCGCCGATCGCCGGCATGAACGCCGCGCTCATCAGGAGCATTGGACGCACGGCCGCGTCTAATCGCGTGTAGAGAAGCGCCGTATCCACGTAGACGAAGCCGGTTGTCGGCGATGGCACTGCGCGTAATGCGTTCTTGTAAGGCGGTGAGTCCGCCAGAGTAGTTATCGATTTTGCGTTTGGTTGCGAACGACTCATCGCCGCCTCCACCGAAATCGAATCCAATCCCACGATCATCGCTTGATTCGAAACTGCGATCGTCGGTGTGATCGCGAACAGCGCGACCGGCGATTGCATGTAGTAGTAACGCACACCGTCTTTCTCCGCTTTCCGCCACGTCGCGTTTTCATCGATCGCCTTCGTCAGCGTGTCCGCAATTTTAAATGCGCGGGCCTGATCTTTCACTGGCACGACCGCGACGATCGACGGCAAGTGCGACGTTTGCGGCCATTCCGCGAGCGCGCTCGCTTCCAAATCGAACGCATTCTTCCAATCATCCGCGGTGAGACCGGAGTGGGACGCGACATCGAAAACTCTTTGCAACCAACTTCCGAGCGGCAAACCAGTGCCAATCTGATCCACACCGCCAAACCGGTCGGGATTTAACAGCATCGCGGTGTAAAGGAACGTGTCTACGCTGCCGAGCTTCAGAGAACTGCGCGTCAGCTCGACAGCCGTCGCGGGCTTCGGCGCCGGGACGAAAATGACGTCGCGGATTTTTCCTTTGTCGAATTTTGCCGCGCCGCAAATGCTGTCGATGTTTTGAATCGTATTGCCGGCCAGGCCGAACTTTCGTTGGAACTCTTCGGCAGAGAGTTGCCGGCCGGCATCCGCAACTTTTTCGGCAACCGACTTCGGCTGCAGATAAAAAAGCAACGCATAAATCGACGGCATGTGCGCGATTGCGGTGCGGAATGTCTCGTTGGCTTCGAGCGTTGATTGTCGATCTTTGGAACGCCCATCCGCGCGATCGAGCACCGCTTTCAGTTCCGCGAGATCGTTCGAGGCAAAGAACCATTCCCGATCGTAGACCGTCGCGATTTGGTTCGGCGCGGCCCCGGCGATGTCGATCTTGTGCGTTTCGTAATCAACCGATTCATGCGCGCTGGTGTCGCGAACGAGCCTCGTGCGCCATTTGCCCACGATTTGCTCGGCATCCGATTGACTCCCGCGAAATCGAAAGCCACCGACAGAATGCGGACTGTTATTTTCAATCGAAGTAACTGCGAGGAATGTGTCCTTCGGATCGAGCCGCTCGAGATCGCTCAGGTTTTGCGTGGCCGCACCCTGCTGCGGAACATTGCGAAGTGGTTTCAAGAAATCTTGCACCGACTGTTCGTGGTAAAGTTTGAACAGGTCGGAATCCTTCCATTCGCCGTGGCTGCGCTGAAAGTCAGGCAGATGAACGAACGCGACCGTTGCCGCCGGCAACAAGTTCGTCACGGCTGTAGGCGGGGTGCTCGGCGCGCGATGCGATGCGAAATAAACACCGCCTGCGGCAACAGCTGCGAGCACAAACACTAACGCGATGCGCTTCATGAGCCGCCTTCTATCAACTATCAGCTCTCAACAATCAACTGCTAGGCCAGTCCGGCTCGGACTTACGCTCGCGGATGAAATTGTCGATGCACCGCTTTCAAACGCTGTTGATCGACATGGGTGTAAACCTGTGTCGTGGAAATGTCGGCATGGCCGAGCATTTCCTGAATACTGCGCAGGTCCGCGCCATTGCTCAGGAGGTGCGTCGCGAAACTGTGCCGCAACAAATGCGGATAGATATTTTTCTCTAATCCGGCGAGTCGCGCTTTTTGTTTCACGATCTGCCAGATCCGCGTCGTGGTTAACTTCGTGCCGCGCTCGGACAAAAATATTTCGCTGCCGCTGCGACGTTTGATCAGCTTCGGCCGCTCGGTCGACAAATAGACCGCGATTGCTTCACACGCTTTGCGGCCCACCGGCACGATACGCGTTTTGTTTCCTTTCCCGATGACGCGGATCGTTCCTTCCTCGACATGAAAGTTTTCCAGGCGCGCATTCGCGAGCTCGGAGATCCGCAGTCCGCTCGCGTAAAGTAATTCCAGCATCGCGCGATCGCGCAAGCCGAGCGGCGCTTTCGTGTCGACGCCGTTGAGCAATTGCTCCACCTGCATCTCGTTCAACGTTTCGGGCAGGTAACGTTCGATCCGGGGCAAGCTCAACGCTTCGGTCGGATCGGTTTTGATCTCGCCTTTGCTCACGAGAAATCGGAAGAAAATTTTCAACGCGATCACGATCAGTTTGATCGACGCCGCGGAAAGGCCCGCGCGTTTCTTGTCCGTGAGATACTCGCTGATCGCCGCCAGCGTCACCTTTTTGAAGTTCTCGATCTTTCGTGTGCCGGCGCACCAGCGCGCGAAATCCATCAGCGACCGCTGCGTTGAGAGCTGGTAATTGTCGGAAAGGCCACGCTCGACCGCCAGAAAGCGGATAAACGACTCGATCTCGCTCTCCACAGGCGGAACATCCCACACGCGCCAAGATTGACAATTGAAAGGCAAATGTCCGATCATTGGTTCAGGGATGAGCCTGGATTTGAACACGATTCTAAAGGACTGGCCGCACGAGAATCGTGCCATCAAAGTGCGGAAGATTCTTGGCCTCGATGGACGCCAAAAGCTGCAACTGAGGATCGATCTCGGCGTTTTGCAGATGGAGCTCACCGGCCGGCCTGACGGCGTGCGCCCGCACGGTTGCGAGTCTTTGCTCACTTATCATCAGCTCCGCGTCGCGCGTGCCGAAGCGCGCAACGAAACTTACGCCCTAACGCCGGAGCAATGCGCCGAGCTCCAGCAGGAAGGCATTCAATATTATCACCGCTACCTGAGCTTGTTTCAGATCAACGATTTCCACGGCGTCGTGCGCGACACGCAACGCAATCTCGATCTCTTCGATTTTGTCGATGCCCACACGCAGCGCGACGAGCTTTCCTGGACGCTTCAACAATTTCGGCCCTACGTCCTGATGATGAATACCCGTGCGAAGGCCTCGATTTTTCTGGGGCAGGGAAAATTTCCGGAAGCGATCGCCGAGATCAAGCGCGGTCGCGAGGTCATCTCCGAGTTTTTTCAAAAGTCGAACTTTCCCGAGCTCGCCGCGAAAAGTTCGGAGATCAATTTTCTCGATGATTGGCTGAAGGAAGTCGCCGCGAA
>QHOZ01000129.1:0-156 GCA_003219495.1 Verrucomicrobiota bacterium
CGTGAGGTTCGAGCTGTCGATGACGTGGGCGTCTTCGGCGATGATGAGCGGAGAGGCGCGGCGCGAGGAATCCGCCCGGTCCCGGGCAGCGATCTGGTCGCGCAGGCCCTGGGCCTGGCGGCGGCGCAGCCGCACATCGGGCGAGGCGTCGATGTA
>QHOZ01000129.1:378-1831 GCA_003219495.1 Verrucomicrobiota bacterium
CAATCGCGGCCGCGTCGCCGGGAGCGACATTGTTTTTCAGGACATGCCAGGTGACCGCGCGATACATCGCGCCGGAGTTCACGTAGTTGAAGCCGATCTGCTTCGCGAGTGCCCGGGCCACGCTGCTTTTTCCGGACGCGGCCGGCCCGTCGATGGCGACCACGCGATGAGCGCTTTCGCGCGCGCTCATTCTTCTTCAACTTTGGCCGGGGTCAGCGAGCTGATGACCGGCGTGGTGACGCGGACTCGTTTCGCGCTCACGAATTCATCCAGCGCCTTTTCGAAGCCGGGATACGATTCGCGGACGCATTCCACATCCTGAACAACGGTTTCGCCATCCGCGAACATGCCGGCGATCGCAAACGCCATCGCGATCCGGTGATCGCCGAAGCTCGCGACGCGCGCGCCCTTCAGCTCCCCGCGGCCGTGGATTTCGAGGCCATCCTGTTGCTCGATGACTTCCACTCCCATTGCCCGCAAATTATGCGCGATCGCCGCGATGCGGTCGGTTTCCTTGACGCGCAACTCCTGGGCCTGGCGAATAATTGTTGTGCCGCTCGCAAGCGCCCCGGCAACAGCGAGGATCGGCAACTCGTCGATGAGCTGTGGGATTTCCTTGCCCTGGATCACCGTGCCTTTGAGCGGCGCGCCCGTTACCTCCACGGTTCCGCTTGGCTCGACCTGATCGACGTCGTCAACCGCTTCACGCACCTGGGCGCCCATCCGCACCAGCACGCCCAGCACGGCGGTGCGCGTGTCGTTCAATCCCACATCGCGCACGAGCAAATGACCACCCGGCTGAGCCGCGGCCGCGACGAGCCAAAAAGCGGCGGAGGAAATGTCTCCCGGGATTCGGAAATCGCGGGACTCCGGAACCTGGTCGCCGAAAATGCTGATCGCGTCATCTTCCTCGCGCACGGTCCGGACCAGAAAATAGTTCAACATCAGCTCCGTGTGGTTCCGGCTGATGAATGGCTCGTGCACGGTGGTCTTGCCTTTCGCGAAAAGCCCGGCCAAAAGAAGCGCGCTTTTCACCTGCGCACTGGCGATCGGCGAGTCGTGCCGCGCGCCCCGCAGTTTCACGCCATGGATTTTGACCGGCGCGGTCTCGTTAGGCCCCTGGGCAACGATGTTCGCCCCCATCTTGCGGAGCGGCACGATCACGCGGTCCATCGGACGCGCGGAAAGCGTAGCGCCACCCACGAGGACGCTGTCGAAACTTTGGCCGGCGAGAAGTCCGGCCAGCAGCCGCATGGTGGTGCCCGAGTTGCCGCAATCGATCTCAGCAGCCGGCGCGGTGAGCAGTCTTTTTTTTCCGTGAACGATGAGCATGTCCGGCTCGGGATGCTCGATCTTGATGCCGAGCGCGCGCATCGCCTGCACGGTGCGCAGGCAATCGTCGCTGGGAAGAAAGCCGCGCAGGACGCAGACGCCGTTGGTCAACGCGCCGATG
>QHOZ01000129.1:1894-2980 GCA_003219495.1 Verrucomicrobiota bacterium
AGCAGCCGCATGGTGGTGCCCGAGTTGCCGCAATCGATCTCAGCAGCCGGCGCGGTGAGCAATCTTTTTTTTCCGTGAACGATGAGCATGTCCGGCTCGGGATGCTCGATCTTGATGCCGAGTGAACGCATCGCCTGCACGGTGCGCAGGCAATCGTCGCTGGGAAGAAAGCCGCGCAGGACGCAAACGCCGTTGGTCAACGCGCCGATGATCACCGCGCGATGCGAAATGCTCTTGTCGCCGGGAACAGCGATTTCGGCTTCGATGCGCGGGGCGCGCTTAATGCGAAATTCCATGTGACTCTAATTATTCGGTTCGCGCCCAGCCTTCGTGCTCGCGTCAAACGGGCGACGGGCGACGCTCAGCATCGAGACAATTCGGAGGCTTGTCCAGCGCCGCTACGCTCAATGAGCCACAACCAGGATGGCTTAAGGAACGAGGAAGATTTTCTGCGTGTACGGGTCCTTGACCTCGGTCCCCGGCGGGAAACCGCGGACATCTACGTAACCGGAATTCGGCGCGTAAGGGCTCGTGACAAAACCGGGCTTGTTCGGAACGGGAATCCCGTAGGGCAGGTCGCCCTTCGTCGGCTTGTTCACGGTCGCAGCGGTCGGCTGCGGCGTAGATTCCGGCGGGTTACTCACCGGAGGCGGCGGACCAGCGTCAGGGCCGTAGGGCTGCTGCGGCGGCGGATAAGGAGACGGAGTCGCGGCCGGATAACGCGACGGATGCCGGGTCGGGCGAACGGGCGGCTCGTCCTCGCAGGCGGTAAGCAAAGCAAAAGCACCGAGCAGCGACAGCGAGAGCGAAAGTTTCATAAGCGGTTTCGACGACATTGTATGCGTTGTAATTCATTGTCGAGCCGCTGACAATCGCTAAATGCAAGGCCGGCCCGTGCGCGCGGACTAACGCGGTTGAGAAAAATACAGTTCCACCAGCAATTCATTTCGAATCAAAGGAAAAACCATGGCGAAAAATTCCGGCGAGCGAATCCTGGTGGCGGATGACGACGCGACGAGCCGCAAGCTGCTCGCGCGGATCCTGACCCGCGCGGGATTTGATTGCGCGGAAGCGCCGGACGGGATC
>QHOZ01000006.1:0-11133 GCA_003219495.1 Verrucomicrobiota bacterium
TGTGTTTGATCAATTTTCGAAACGGCGTTCTTGACCTGGGTCGCGGCCGACGAGCTGATCTGAATGGACGCGGGCGAACTCTTCAATAGAGCCTGCGATTGTTTCAGCGAAGGGTGCTGCAACGCGTAATTTCGTTGCTGATCGTACTGGGCTTGGGCTTGCTTAAGCGCGGTCGCATAGGCGACACCGGCCGGCGCGTCTTTCAATTCGACCATTACTTGCACCGATTTTTGCAAGCCGGGCGGCATTGAATCGGTAGCCGTGCTTGCAATGCTGTCGGCGTTGGATTGCGCAAAGAGTGGTGACGCAATCGCTAGCGCAACAAGCGAAGCAGCGAATGTCGAGAAGCGGAAGTACGCAGAACGTCTGTTCAGGCAGTGGATGAGTTTCATAGGTTCAGGAGAATGGGAATTAGAGTTGAGTGAACCGCCAGTTTGCTCAAGTTTGCGCAAAAAGGTCAAGAATATTTTGCTCTTTTTGCAAAAAAAACACCGCACGAGCGCGGCGTTCCTTACAAAGCTGTAATCCGGAGATCACTCAGCCGAAGGCGCGTTTCGGCACGAGCGTGGCTCTTCGAGGGAGTCGCCCCGTGGACTCCAGTAACCTCGGTCGATTACTCTTCTAATTAAGAGCGAACGCGTCAGCAGGGGCGGTAATGCCCATGAATCCAGACCTGGTGGTGATGACGCCAACCCCAATGTCCCGGGACCCAGCACCAGTAAGCTCCATGGTTCCAGTAACGGTACCCGTGGTTGTAATACGGTTGATCACCGATCTCGATGTTAATACCGATCGCATTCGCGCTGGTCATAAGCCCGCTCAGGCAAAAGAGAGCGGCGAAAAGTAATCCTAGTTTTTTCATGGTTGTCTCCTTCGTGGTTGTCTGTGTGTCGTTTAGACACTGAACTGCGCGAAGCTTATTTGCGAATCGAATTTGCGCAAAAAAAATGGGCGGGATGATGATCATCCCGCCCACTCTGAATTACTGTTGTTTTAGCTTACGGCAGATTGAGCTTCCAAACGCTCCGGCCGTGCGTTGCCGAGTAGAGAACGCGCGAACCCGGCAGAATATTCAGTGCGGAGCTCACGACATATGGCATGCCCGTTCCGGAAATCGTCCAGGTGCTGCTGCCCGCAGGCAAGCGCATGACAACGAAGTCGCTGCCTGCATAGAGATCCCCAGTCACGCTGTCGAAGACAACGCTGTTAACCGGAATCTTCGGCAGGTTGAAGCTGATGTCCGTCCAGGTGGCGAAACCTGAGCCCGACCAGCTAACGCTGAACACGTGCCCGGGTTGGCTTGGCGTATTGAAATCGTATCCCGAGTAGGTCACCCACGCGTGATGAACATTGTTCGGATCGATCACGATGGCGAAGCCGTGTTCACGTTGTCCGAGATGAACAAACGTCCGCCCGCCGTGCTCGCCCACTCCGTGCCGGTGTTGCTCGTAGTACGAGCGATAGACGACACGAGTCTCGCGGCTGTTGCGGTTCTGCGATCGGTTCCGTAGAACGTTCCGCCCAAATCGCCGGCGATATTCAAACAAGGTCCTCCGATGAAGAAGTAGCAATCAAACGCGGTGCCGCCACCAAGAGGTTCGAAGTCGCCGCAGAACGGACTGTATGGCCCGAACTCGGGACACGCTGCGAGCAACGTTGCCGGGTTTCCGCCCCAGTCCTGCGTTCTCCAAACGTGACGCGACCCTTGGAAGATCGAGCCAGGGAAGGATGGATGCGGATCCGCGAGTACAGGCGGATAGAATGCAGCCGATTCCTGGCTGTACAGAATCGGTCCGGAGATTTCATACCATTTATCCGGAGCGCCGTTGTTGGCGTTACCGTCGTTCGCCTGTCCGGTGAACGTATTGAAACGCAAGGCCGAATTAGTGCGGTTGAAGCCGGATTGCCCGCCATCACCGTAGATCTCCTGCGGCCAGCTGAAGCCGCCGCCTTGGTTATCGAAGGTACCGTTATCCTGCGTACCACCTTGAAGATGGTTCGCATTGTCCGCGGCCACCGACACGCTCTGGAACTGCAAGGTGTCAAGGCCCACGTTCATGCTGTTGATGATCGGAGGCACCGCGCTCAGCAGTTGCTGACAAAGCGGAAGGTCGGCTGGCGTAAGATTTCCAGCTGCCTGGCGAGTAGCGCATTGCGCAGAGATATCGACGAACGAATTTCCGTCTCCAGCGCGCACAATGCCACCGTCCGAGCCGCCGAAGAAAATTCGCGGATTACCCGGGAAAGTGACAAGCGCGTGTTGATCAGGATGCATTCCGTTTGGAGCGATCGGATTCGGCTGACAGCACGAGCCAACTGGCGTCGGGCCGGTCGTTGCGTCCCATGTGAAGTCGAAGAAGTGAGCGCCCGCATCCTGCGAACCAATCACTGCTCGTCCGTTCGATTTTCCACCGTACTCACCGTACTGGAACGAACCGGAAGCATAGAAGAGGTTCGGATTCAGAGGACCAAAGGCAACCACGACGTTGTCGTACCAGCATTGACCGGTGCAGACGTTGCTGCTCTGGCCGGCCGGCACTTCAGCCCAGCATTACCGATCTGCGCATACATGCGGGTCACGGTCGGACTCAGTTTGACTACGTCGAATGCGGCGCGGTCACTGTTGTCAGCCGCATTCTGTGGTCCATGAATCTGAGTCCACGTCACGCCGGCATCAGTCGAACGCCAGATACCACCGCCACTGCTGTTTGGTGACGGGTATGTGGCTGCGTAAACAATGTTGGGATTGTTCGGATCGAGCTTCACGTCCGTCACACCGCGAAGCGATGCGTCAGACGAATTGCCGTCGCAGAGTCCCGGAAAGCCGAGGTTCGGACAGGAGGAGCCGCCGTCCCAAATAAACTTGAATGTGTTACCACCATCCGTGGATTTGAACAGACCGAACGGAGGACGCGGCGGAGCTGGATTGCTCGTGCCGCCGCCTGTCGTTGACGAGATACCGACAACACCGCGAGTGCTCGAAACGTATAGGATGTTTGGGTTGCTCGGATTGACAACGATGGAAGCAATCGATCGCCCGAGGAACGCGTTACCGGAATAAGTCCCGTTCGTGCCGCTACCCGGTGAGAATGTCGAAAGATTAAATACGCTGGCCGGAACGAACGTCCAGTTGTTGCCGCCATCGGTTGATTTCCAAATACCGGCGCCGGCGTTGGAGTCGCCCGAAGCGTTCGGTTCACCGGTTCCGGCCCAGAGGACGCCGTGCGCGGCATCGTAGGTCAGCGCACCAATCGCGCCTGAATGCAAAACACCCGAAACGAACGACCAGCTTGGAGTGGTCGCGAGCGCATTCGTGGTTCTCCACACACCGCCACCCGCCGCGCCCAGCCAGAGTCGGCAGGTCGTGACGTTGCAGGCCGGATCAATCGCCAGCGCGGTCACGCGAATTCTTGCCACACAGGGAAACTCGGCACCGCGTCCATCACCGGAGTAGGAGTCGGAACGATTTTCGTTATTATCTTCCCCTTCTTTCCACCTTTTTTCTTACCTTTTGGTGTCGCCGTCGGCGGAGGCGTCGGCGGAGGAGGCGTCGGCGTCGCCGGAGTCATCGCCGCGTTAACGAACGCAACCGCATCAGCGTACGCCTGCTGCGTTACGCTGATCGGAATTCCGTCCGTGCCGGGATAATTGCGCTTGAAGCTCTCTACCATCGCTGCGGTGGCCGGACCTAAGTCTGGCAGCCCGGCTTCTAAGGCGCCCTGCGGATCTTTAAGGGCCATTTCAGCGCGCGCTTCCAAGCCGTATGTGGCTTCTTGTTTAACACCTTGGAAGTGCTGTTTTCCCCAGGCGATTGATGGTTTGTTGTTAGTCGGCGCGCCGCCATCAGCAAAAATGTGCCGGCGGCAGCCATGCGCAGACCTAACAGAATGCGAATTCGGTTTTTCATAATTAGAGCTTGTTACTGCGAGTTAGGGTCAATGGAAATTTCGGGAACGCGCGGAAATCGCGTGGAAGGGTGCGAGCCGACCGGGCCCGCGCAAAGTCCAGGGGATTCTTGCTGTCGTTCACTTGCGCGCGAGATTGCAAGAACACTCCTCTGAGGTCAACAGGTTTTTTCCGAAAAATCCTAGGAAAGAATCAGGAAAACTCTTAGTAACTCAGGCCATGCGATTTACACGGCTTCGCCGTAAATAAATTTTCTTAAAAATTTAGTTTAAAACCGGTTCCGCAGTCACCGGTTCGACCCATTTTCCGTGTTCGCGGATCAAATCTTTCAACCGGTCCACCGCTTCCGCTTCAGGAATATTGAACTTCACCGCCGTCTTCCCGACGTACAGATTTACTTTGCCAGGCGCTCCGCCGACGTAACCGAAATCCGCGTCTGCCATTTCGCCCGGACCGTTCACAATGCAGCCCATGATCGCGATCTTCACCCCTTTCAGATGCGAAGTGGACGCTTTGATCGTTGCCGTCGTCGTCTGCAAATTAAAAAGCGTCCGCCCGCACGAGGGGCACGCCACATAATCCGTTTTGAAAATTCGCGAACCGGCCGCCTGCAGAATGTTGTAACTCAATCGCAGCGCTTGGCCCGGCGCTTCCTCGCCTTGGATCAAAATCGCGTCTCCGATTCCATCGCAAAGCAACGATCCAATATTTGTCGCTCCCACCAGGAGCGTATTCAGAAAATCCTTTCCGGTTTCCGAAGTGCCCGTCCGGCTCGGACTCCGGTCTCCGGTTTTGAAAACATCCCTTAAGAGAATCGGATGCCGCGCCTGCAATTTCGCCGCGAGTAAACGGAACGCAGTAATCATCGGAAGATCGACCTCGTCTTTGACGGTGACGAACTGAGGCGCGCGCTCGGCATTTATTTTTGCGATCGCAGCATCGTCGCGTGGATCGAGTTCAACCATGTCGGCGTTTTCGTAGACAATCTCCGGCTTGTAATCGCCCATCTTGTCGATTTTGTGCGCGATCTTCTCGTAATTGGTTTGCGGGATAACGACTCGAATCAATTCTTCCCCGCCTAATCGAATTCCGTCGCGCTCAATCGTTTCGCTCGCTCGGCGCTGATAAGAAAACGGATCAAACGAAAGATCGACTTCCCCTTCGGTAGTGGTCGCGGTCTCCGCCGCATTCGTGGCAAGATCGACAAGCGCGCGGGCCACCGGTATTTCGTGCGGGCTGTCTTCGGTCAACGAAACGCGGATGGTGTCGACAATTCCATCGGCCAGGAGGGAACCGATTCCGATTGCGCTCTTGATTCGCGCGTCTTCACCCTCGCCGGCTTCAGTCACGCCGAGATGGACGGGATAATTCCAATCGGGGCCAAGCTTAGATCATGATTTTCGGATTGCTCGCCTTCATCGAAAAGACGAACGCGTGATAGTCGAGCTCGCGAGCGATCCGGGCGAACTCGAGCGCGCTTTCCACCATCCCGAGCGGCGTGTCGCCATACCGGTTGAGAATCCGGTCGCTGAGCGAGCCGTGATTCGTTCCTATCCGCATCGCGATTCCGCGTTGCTTGGAAAGATCGACAAGTGGCGTGAATCGCTCGCGAATTCGATTCAGCTCGGCGTTGTACTGTTCGTCGGTGTACTCGCGAATCAAGAATTTCTTCGAGTCGGCGTAATTGCCCGGGTTGATCCGCACTTTGTCCACCCACTTTGCCGCTTCCATCGCGGCATCGGGTTTAAAATGAATGTCGGCAACGATCGGCACATCGCAGCCACGCGCGCGCAGACCTTTGACGATGTTTTCCAAATTGCGCGAGTCTTTCACGGTCGGCGCAGTGATCCGCACAATCTCGCAGCCGACTTCCGCCAGCTCGATCGTCTGCTGGATCGACATCTCCGTGTCCATCGTGTCGCACGTGATCATCGATTGGACGCGGATTGGATTGCTCCCGCCAATGCCGACCTTACCGACGCGCACTTCTCGCGTAGGGCGACGACGATACCGCAATGGATTGTCGGTGTACTTCATTGATTAATTCGAAGCCGGCTCGACCAACACCGCCGTTCCGTAACACAAAACTTCCGTCACCCCCTGCATGATCTCGGTTGCGTCGTAGCGCAATCCGATGATCGCGTTTGCCCCGAGCTCGCGAGCATGTTGCAAACAAAGCTCGAGCGCGTGCTCGCGCGTTTTCTCGCAGAGATCGGTCAGGATCGTGATATTACCGCCGACCAGGGTCTGCAAACCGGCGCCGATCGTTCCGAAGATCGAGCGCGAGCGGACAATGATGCCGCGAACCACGCCGAAAGTTTTCACTACGCGATAACCCGGCAATTCAAATGCCGTCGTCGTCATGGACGGATTCATGAATGTGAATCTAAAAGCGGCGCGCCACCGGCGCAATCCGCCTATCTACGGCAGGTCTTTGTCTTTCGCCTTCTGCGACTGCGGCGCGTACTTATCCAGCGCGTGTTTCACAAATGGCAAATCCTGAATGTCGAAGAAAGTGATGTAAACGATCACACTGATGATCAAGAGCGTGCACGCGCCTTGCACGATTTCGAGCACGCGCATATTGAGCGGCTTTCGGCGGACGGACTCAATCAATCCAAACAAAATGTGTCCGCCGTCCAGCACCGGAATCGGCAGCATGTTCAGGATCGCAAGGTTCACGTTCAAAACCACGCTGAGCCACAGAACCAGCTGCCACCCGCGCGGGCTTTCGAAAAACAAAAAGTATATTCGGCCGATGCCGACCGGTCCGCTGAGGTGTTGCAACTTCACATCTGACTTCGGCGAAATTACTGCTCCCAGCGTGTTCAAGGTGCTCGTGACGCTGTTGTGGATCAGCTCGATCGGACTCGGATGTGAGATCGTCATGATCCCGCTCGTGTCCCATTGAATCCCAATGCGCGGCTGCATTTTTGTCTTCTCGTCCTCGTCTTTGGTCGGCAGCGGCCTCGGCTTAACTTCAATTTCGGACCGCGCGCCCGCACGATCGACATCGAGCGCCAACGCTTCATTCGGATGTTTCCTAATATATTCCAAGAGCGCGATCGGGTTGTAGATGGGATGATGGTTGAAGCCGCGGATAACATCGTGCGGTTGCAAACCCGCTTCAGCCGCCGGGGAATTCGCTTCGACTTTGTCGATCATCGCCGTTTCGGCAGGCAAGATCAGCAATTGCCGAACACTTTTTCGACGAAACCAGGCGCGCGATTGGGCTTTGAACGGCTCCACATCCGCGGTTTGGACCTGGCCGTCGCGCTCGAACTTTATCGGAATCGTGTCGCCTTCGCTGCGCACGACCGCCCAGCTCACGCTGTCGTTCATGCCGAGAAACCGCGTCACGCGCTTGCCATCTATTTCAAGAATCTTGTCGCCTTCGCGCAAGACGTTCTTCGCGGGCGATTCGGGCGCGATGTAGCCAATGACGGTCGTCATGTCCGATTCGCTCACTGGATAACCAACCGCCCACACGAGTGAAGCAAACACGACCGCGAGCAGGAAACTGAAAAGCGGACCGGCGATCGCCACGATGATTTTATCGAGTGCGGAAATAGGCGGTAACTGCTCGCGATCCACGTCCGCTTTGCCTTCGATGATGTCCATTGGCGCGAGTTGCGGGAGCGCAACGAAACCGCCGAAGGGCAGCGAGCCTAACGAGTATTGCACGCCGTTGATTTTCTTTTTCCAAAGCGGTTTGCCGAACCAGATGCCGAACTTCTCGATGTAAAGGCCGCGCCAGCGGGCCGCCAGAAAATGGCCGAGCTCGTGCACGACGATGAGCAAATTGAAAATGACCAGGACCTCGAGCAAAACGAGGATCATGCGACCGATATGCAGAATCATTTCGTTAATCTTTCCCGATCGCGGCGGTCGCTTCCGCGCGCGCCCACAAATCGGCGGCCAATATCGCATCGAGATCGGGATGCGCAACGACCTGATGTCGATCCATCACCCGGGCAACGATTTGCCAGATTTGCGGGAACCGAATCTTCCGGTTCAAAAACAACGCGACTGCGACTTCGTTCGCCGCATTCATCACCGCCGGCAACGTTCCGCCGGCGTCGCCCGCCTTGCGCGCGAGATTGAGCGCCGGGAAATGTTCGTAGCGCGGAATCTCGAATTCCAATTTGTTTAGCGTCGAAAAATCGAGCGGCGGAAGAGTGTTCGCGACGCGGTCCGGCCAGGTCACCGCGTATTGAATCGGAAAACACATGTCCGAGTAACTCATCTGCGCGAGCGTGGAGCCGTCCACGAATTCCACCATTGAGTGCACGATGCTTTGCGGATGAATCACCACTTCCACGCGATCCATTCCAACATTGAAGAGCCAGTGCGCCTCGATCATCTCCAGCCCTTTGTTGAACAGCGTCGCCGAATCGATCGTGATTTTCGGTCCCATGTTCCAAGTCGGATGCTTGAGCGCTTCCTCCACCGTCACGTGCTCCAGACGCTCGGCCGGCGTTTTTCGAAATGGTCCGCCGGACGCGGTCAAAATGATCCGGCGCACTTCCGATGTGCGCCCGTCGAGACATTGAAAGATCGCGTTGTGCTCCGAATCGACTGGTAAAATCTTCACCCCGCGTTTTTGCGCCGCGCTCATCACCGCTTCACCCGCCATCACCAAAATTTCTTTGCTCGCGACTGCGAGATCTTTGCCGGACTCAATCGCGTCGAGTGCGGGATGCAATCCCGCCGTCCCGACAATCGCAATGAGCACCATGTCGGCTTCTTCCATGCGCGCGATTTCGCGCAAACCATCTTTGCCGAGCACAATCTTCGGCTCGTACTCGAGCTTCGACTTAAGGATGTCGATCTTGCGTTCATCCACGAGACAAATTGTTTTCGCGCGCGTCTTGTTCGCAGCGGTCGCCAGCTTCTCCGCGTTGCTGTTCGCGGCGACTCCAACAATTTCCATTCGCTCCGGAATATCGTGCGCCACCTTGAGCGTGCTGTCGCCGATCGATCCGGTCGCTCCCAGCACCACAACCCGCTTACGTTTCATACTAAGAGAGTCGAATTACCAGGCGCAGGTAGAAAAAGAAGAGCGGCGCAGTGAAGAGCAAGCTGTCGATCAGATCCAGCGCGCCACCGATTCCCGGCAAAAAATTTCCCGAGTCCTTCACACCGGTGCTGCGTTTGACGATCGACTCCGCCAAATCCCCAATCACTGCCGCGAAGCCGAGTAACAATCCAAGGATGGTCGCGTGCGTCCAGGTCAGGCTCGACAAATGTCCCGGCATTAATTTGAAAAGCGCGAGACTGCAAAACAACGCGAACGCGAGCGCGCCAAAAAATCCTTCCCATGTTTTTTTCGCGCTGATTTGAGGGACCATCAGATGCCGTCCCATCGCGCTTCCGGTCAGATATGCGCCCATATCGCTGAATTTGGTCACCGCGATCAAGTAGAGACAAAAAAATTGTCCGTTCACGATACCGCTGCCCGGACGCGGAGTGAGATAAAGAATTTTCGTCGTGAAATTGAAAAGCCAGAGCACGTAAAGCAAGCCGAAGAGCGTGTAAGCCATCGTTTGCAACGGCTCATCGTTCCGCAGCCCCGCGAACATTTGCCGTGTGAACACGGTCAGCAGAAAAAAGAGCAAGATCGTTAGTTCAAAATCGTACGAGCTCGCCGGTCCGATCGTTGAAAAATAATGAAAGCTGCCCGCGAGCAGGATCGTGCCGCAGATCAGGCCGGTGATTTTCAAAAGCGCGACCAGTCCGAATGCGCTGATCAAAAGCCAAAACAGAATTTCGTAGCCGGAGAACGCGATCGCGAGCGCAACCGACCACAACACGACGGTGCTGATGAAGCGCGGAACGAAAACGGCCCGCCGATTGGCGGGCTGCGACGGGGCCTCCTCAAGCGTCGTCGGCATGAGCATCCATCATCTCGAAGGTTGATGCGCGGCGCAAGATCGACATGTGCGAAAGGCGCGGTTAATTTCTACTCGTGCAAAAAACGATGAAGGCCGTGGTGAAGGCGAAAGCCGAGCCGGGACTTTGGCTCCAGGACGTCCCGGTGCCCGAAGGCCAGGGCGACGATGTCCTGATCCGGGTGCTCAAGGCCTCCATCTGCGGGACGGACGTACATATATATAACTGGGATCCGTGGGCCCAGAAGACGATTCCCGTCCCGATGACGATCGGCCACGAGTTCGTCGGCGTCGTCGAAACCGTCGGCAATCTCGTGAAGGGTTTTGCCAAAGGCGATCTCGTCGTGGGCGAAGGTCACATCACTTGCGGCCATTGCCGGAATTGTCTCGCGGGCCGCCGTCATCTTTGTCCGAACACGCAAGGCGTCGGCGTAAATCGCAACGGCGCGTGGGCGGAGTTCGTCGCGATTCCACAATCGAACTGTTGGCACGCCGATCCCTCGATTCCGCTTGATGTCCTTTCCTGTTTCGATCCGATGGGCAACGCCGTTCACACTGCGCTCTCGTTCGATCTCGTCGGCGAAGACGTCCTCATCACCGGCGCGGGACCGATCGGTTGTATGGCGATTCCGATTTGCAAACACGCCGGCGCGCGTCACGTCGTCATCACCGACGTCAATCCGTATCGGCTCGAGCTCGCATGGAAAATGGGTGTCGATCTTGCCTTAAATGTGAGCACGCAAAAACTCACCGACGCGATGAAACAGCTCGGCATGAAAGAAGGATTCGATGTCGTGCTTGAAATGTCGGGCAACCCGAAAGCGTTCGACGATATTTTGCCGAACATGTTTCACGGCGGAAAAATTGCGCTCCTCGGGATCATGCCCGGCACCGCGGCGATCGATTGGAACACGATCGTGTTCGATCAACTCACGATCAAAGGAATCTACGGCCGCGAGCTGTACGAAACGTGGTACAAAACGACCGCGCTCATCAAAGGCGGCGTGGATATTCGACCGCTCATTACCCATCACTTTCCCTACACCGAATTCAAAGAGGCCACCGAGCTCGCGAAATCGGGCAACTCCGGCAAGATCATCCTGGATTGGGCGGAAGCCTAGCTCTCGTGCGCAGCGAAACTCTTCGCCGCGTCGAATTTGTTACGGCTATAACGTTGTCGATCTTGGCGGTCGCGCTCTTAATCGTTCGCGCGACACATGCCGCCGGTTTATGGCGGGACGAATGCGATACGGTAGCGACGGCAACGCTCCCGTTCCCCGAGCTACTGCGATATTTTCAATTCGACGCGCTTCCACTTTCCGTTCTTATCGGCTTG
>QHOZ01000006.1:11187-22323 GCA_003219495.1 Verrucomicrobiota bacterium
TTCCGCTCATGTTTCTAACCCTCGCCGTTCTAAATCCCGCAGTTCTCGTTTGGGGCACAACTGTCCGTGGCTACGGGCTCGCCAGCGTCACGATTGTCTTCGCGTTTGCCGCGGCCGCGAAATTCGTCACGCAGCGAACGAAACGCGATGCGGTTTTGATGGCGATCGCTTTCGTTGCGGCGGTCCAATGTCTTGTTAGCAATACCGCGCTTGTCTTTGCGATCAGCCTCGGCGCGATGAGCGTGTGTTGGTGGCGCGGCGAGCGCAGGTCCGCACTGATCGTCGCCGGTGCGCTCGGCGTCGCGGCGTTATCGTATTTGCCATATGTCGCGACGTATTCGAAGACGAATTGGCACGTGGTGTTACAAACAAACGTAAGCGCCGGCGCGTTGTGGTCGGCGTTTTGCGAATCGTTAGGCGCGCACAATCCGGCAACCGCGCTCGCGTGGATCTTTTTCGTGCTTCTCGCGTCGATGTGCGCATTTAGAAACGCGCACCCACCGGGCTTGTCCGTTTACGCGTCGCTCGTGGTCGTCTTCGCAGTTCTCGGCATCGGCATTTTTTTGAGGCTGCTGAGCTACATACCGCAACAGTGGTATTTCGTTCCGCTCGTTTCGGTCTTGGCCATCGCGCTCGACCTCGCTGTTTGCGCCACCGAGCTCTCGCCGATCGTTCGCCTGCTGCGGCTTCTCGTATGTGTCGTCGCGGTCGCGCTAAGCTGTTGGTCCGGTTGGCCAATGCTGACCGCGCGGCAAACGAATGTCGATCTTGTCGCCAACTGGTTAGATCAGCATGCGCACAATAATGATCTCGTCGTGGTCAATCCGTGGTTCGCGGGCGTTTCGTTCAATCGCTATTATCACGGCGTCGCGCCGTGGATAACCGTGCCGATGATGAAGGATAAAAGCATTCATCGTTACGATTTGCTCCAAAACAAAATGAGCGAAAGCGATCCCCTCGCTGACATCAAATCGACTATCGAGAACACGTTGCGAAACGGCGGTCGCGTTTATCTCGTTGGCGGCGCGCACTTCCTCGAAAAAAACGATCAGCCGCTTGTTTTACCACCGGCGCCAAACAGCCAATATGGATGGAGTCTTCTTCCTTACATCGTAGCGTGGTCGCAGCAGATCGCGGATTTGGTACAAGCGCACGCGCGAACCGCCGCCGCGGTGCCGCCGTTGTCAGATCACGTAAATTTTGAAGAAGACGTTCCGCTTTGGCAGGTCGAAGGTTGGAGCGATTGACCAGCGGAAGCGTTACTGCAATACGGCCGCTTCTTCGTTGCGGCCTTGCAGCTCGAGCACCATCCGTTTGATGTGCTTGTGCTCCGGATCGCCCCAATGCAAAACCTGGATTGGTTCCTGGCGCGCGCCCCACGCGTTCATGTCCTGCCGGTTCGCCATGTAGAGATCGATCGTGTTCCGGCCGCTCAACGCCCAGCCGTAATCTTCGACGCGATAAATTTGGCCGGTCGAAAGTAATCGAAACGTTGTCCCCACCGGCCAGCGCGACCAATCCGCCGCTGCGCTTCCGATCCGCGGCGGCGCTTTACTCACCGCAACGGCACGCTTCGCGCCTTTCGCCGTCGTCGCGGTCGCTTTCGTCGTTTTCGTGGCGCTGGTCGTTGTCACTGTCGTCGCCATGACATGTGTCGCCTTCTTCGGCTTATCCATCGAAAATTTTTCGAGTTTCGCATCTCTGCTCGAAATATTGATTACGTCCGTGTCGTCATTGTCGGTAGAGATCGCGCGCGCTTGCCGCACGTTTTCTGCGCGACGAAATGCCGGGCCTGCTGGATGCAACGCGCCGCCGAGCGCGTTTCGCGCGCCGTACTGAGTGTGATCCGACTCGGTGTGAGTGTAGGCGGTTGTACGCACGTGTTGGAATTCCGACTTCGCGATCGGCGGTTCATACGAAGGCAGGGAGCGCGAGGAAACACCGGTTGTTTCGCAACCGCTGAAGAGAAGGATTGCGATGAAAGCCGCGAGAACGGCTAGGGCAAGGCTGCGGAGTTCAGCGTGGGTCAAGGTGGATCGCCGGCGACTTATTAACACTTATTCACACTCGCGCAATCGCTTTTTGCGCGGCACAATCCCGCCGCCGCGTGAGCTCAAGATTAAAAAACGCCGAGTGGATCGTCGCCATTCTCATTTCCGCGACGGTGCTCCTCGTTTTTTATATTCGCGCGACGCACGCCGGCGCGCTTTGGCGGGACGAATGCGATTCCGTTCAGCTCGCGCGACTGCCGGCGTTCGCCGACGTCCTTCACAACTTAAAATTCACTTCCTTCCCAATTCTCTTTCCGACAACGATTCGGCTGTTTACGAACCTGTTCGGAACAAGCGACGCTGCATTGCGCGCGTTCGGATTTCTGATCGGCGCCGCGTTTGTGCTCGCGGCCTGGTTTATCGCACGCAAAAACAATCTAAGCGTTCCGTTAATTTTGCCGGCGCTGGCGGGATTGAATCTTACTCTGCTTTTGGATGGAACGTGGATCCGCGGTTACGGATTCGGCTCGGTCCTGCTCATTGTCGCTTTCGGATTAACGGCGGCTTTCGTCGCGCAACCAACCTTCCCGCGCCTGATCGCTGCGTTCATCTCCTACATCGCGAGCATGCAATCATTGTATTTCACCGCAGCGCTCATTCCGGCGCTTCTTTTAGCCGCCTTTGCGATTTGCCTTTTCCGCCGGCAATACAAATGGGCCATCGCGCTTTCCGCGGTCGCGGCAATCTGTGCGATTTCCTACATCCCGCAGCTCCTCACGTTTCGCGAGATCAAGGATTGGACGATTTTGCTGAAGTATCACTGCACTCACCGCCTGCGGCAATCCGGCCCCGCTCGTTGCGATTGTTTGGATCGCGCTCGCGCTGATGTCGATCTTTGGAGCCGTCGTGCTTCTTTTTCGCCGTGGCGAACGCGAAAATCCCGGCGCGCTGCCATTCGCACTGCTAACCATCGTCATTGCGAAGATCACCTACTACGCCTTCGTCAGCATCACGCAGACTTTGCCGCAGACGCGTTATTACCTCGCCTACCTTTGCCTGCTCGCCGCGGCATTGGAATTAATCACCGCCGCCCTTTGTCGATTTCAGGTCGTTCGAATCGCGAGTCTTGTTCTCGTGATTGCTCTTGGAATGCTGCTGCCGTTCGCGTTGTGGCCGTGCATCACTCAACGCGAAACGACGGTCGATCTTCTCGCGAAGAATTTGGAGCGTTACGCCACCTCAAACGACTTGATCGTAGTGAACCCGTGGTTTCTCGGTCCCTCATTCAGTTGGTATTATCACGGTACGACGCAATGGATGACGTTGCCGGAGCTGAGCGAAAAACGAATTCATCGTTACGATTTGATCAAAACAAAAATGGAAGAGACCGACGCGCTCGCCGATTTGAAAATGGCGATTACGAAGACACTGCAATCGGGCAATCGCGTCTGGCTTGTCGGTGGCGCGCAACCCACCGAGCAAAAAGGGCCGATGTCACTCACGCCCGCGCCTGATCCGGTTTACGGCTGGAGCAGCCCCGCTTACACGTATGCCTGGTCGATGCAGATCGGCGCGTTTGTTCTGCAACACGTGGTTGATGGCGAAGTCGTGCTCGGCCCGCAAAGCGGCGTCGGTCCAAACGAAAACATCCCGCTCGTGATCGCGCGCGGCTGGCGCGACTGATGGCTCGCAGTTGACACGCTGGTGCGAAATTCTTATCTCCGCCCTGCCATGCGCCGCTGTGTTTGCATCGCGATTTTTTTCCTCGGTTCAATGTTCGCCAAGGCGAATGCATCTTCCGCAGACGAAATGCGCGTTCAATCTGCGTTCGCGATTCAAAACGGACTCGACTTTATCGCGGCCACGCAAACAGCCACCGGCGGCTTTATTACCGACTGTTGGAACGTGAACAATCCGGCCGAGCGAAACGAGCTCGACGTCACGTTTACTGCTTCCCAGATTTTGTTTTCACTTTCCTTCTGCTCCGAATCCGCGTCTGCGCGAGGCACCTGTCAGCGCGCCGCCGGTTACTTGCTCACGCAAAAATCTCCCGAAGGACTGTTCAATTACTATGGAAAAGCGACGCCGCGGCCGGTTCCTCCCGACGTTGATGACACGTCCACGGCGTGGACCGCATTAAAACGCGCCGGCCAATCCGTACCGAAAGAAGTGCTCGCTACGATGAAGAAAAACGTCAACCCCGCCGGCGTCTTCAATACCTGGATCGGAACTCCGCCCGATCCCGGCGACCTCGACGCCGTCGTTAATTTGAACGCGCTTCTGTTATTTGGATTGGAAGGCGAGACCATCGATGCGGCCTGCAAGTTCGCGCTCTCGAAAGCGCAATCCGAGCAATTTCGAAATGGTTCGCCTTACTACGAATCGCCGATGAGTTTTGCCTACGCATTTTCCCGCGCTTATGTCGATGGACACGTGCAATGCCTGGCTGGCGGCGCGGAAAAAATTCGATCAGTCGTTTTGTCGATGCAAAAACCCGACGGCAGCTGGGGCGACGATTTGGAAACTGCGCACGGCGTCGTGACGTTGTTGAACCTTGGATATCGCGGTGACGCGATCGAGCGCGGTGTTCGGGCGATTCTGTCCCGGCAAAACAGCGACGGGGGTTGGGCGCTCGCGACCGTCTATCGCGGGATCGGCGTGGCGTCGCGTTACGGCGCTCGCACGATCACAACTGCGGTTTGCATCGAAGCGCTCACGAAGTATCGCGCGCAAAAATGAACACGCCTTTGCACAGCCGCGCGCTCTTGCGTCATATTCGTTTCGACGAAGTTTTCGTCCTTCAAGGTGCGCCGCTCATGGGCGCGGCTTTTTCAATCGGCGCCATCACCGCGGCCAATCTTCAAACGCTCGGAGTTTTCCTGGCCGGCAGCATCTTGCTCGTCGCGCACGTTTTCACCCTGAATGATTGGGCCGACATCGCGCATGGTTTGAAAGCGCCCGACCCGCTCGTCTCGTCATTGCGCTTGTTCTGGTTCTCGATCTTCCTCCTCATCGCGAGCTTGCTCGTCTTCACGTTCATCAGCCCGCGCGTCGTGTTGCTCGGCGCGATCGTTGCCGCGCTCGGCTTTCTTTACTCGCATCCAAAACTCAACTTCAAAGGAACGCCGATTGCGTCATCATTTCCCCATCTTGTCGGAGGAGTTTTTCATTTTCTGCTCGGCTATGCAGTTTTTTCTGCAATCGATTCTCGAGGAATTCTGATCGCGCTCTTCTTCGCGCTCACTTTCACGGCTGGTCATCTCAACCATGAAGTCCGCGATTTCGAGCTGGATTCAAAAACCAACGCGCGCACGAACGCGGTCGCATTCGGAAAACGCCGCGCGTTTGTCGCGGGGCTGATCGTTTTCACCCTCGCATATCTTTGCCTGTTCGTTCTCGGGTTGCTCCGCTTCGTGCCGCGGGCGCTTGCGTTTCTCGCGATCATTTTTTATCTGCTTCACCTTTTCTGGTCGCTTCGCGCGCTGCGGCGCGATCTCGATTCACAAATTGTCGATCGGTTCCAAATTCAATATCGCGCGCTCTATGCCATTATCGGAATCGCGATGCTCGCTTCGCTCTTTTACAGATAGCGCGAATTGACCCAGATTGTTTCATGCTCGCCGATTTCGAAAAGCAGCTTTCGCAAACGCTCGAGGAAATAAAGTCACAGGGACTTTTTAAAACCGAGCGCATCATCACCACGCCGCAGGACGCGCACATCAAAGTTGCCGGCGGCAAAGACGTGCTCAACATGTGCGCGAACAATTACCTCGGCCTCGCCGATCATCCGGAGTTGATCAAAGCGGCCAAGGAAGCGCTCGACACGCACGGCCTCGGAATGGCGAGCGTTCGCTTCATTTGCGGCACGCAGGATCTTCACAAGGAACTCGAAGCCGCGCTCACAAAATTTCTCGGCACCGAAGACACGATCCTTTACCCGAGCGCGTTCGACGCGAACGGCGGTTTGTTTGAAACGATCCTCACTGACAAAGACGCGGTGATTAGCGACGAGTTGAATCACGCGTCGATCATTGACGGCATCCGCCTCTGTAAAGCGCAACGCTTTCGTTACAAGCACAACGACATGGCCGATCTTGAAGCGAAATTGAAAGAAGCGAGCAGCGCGCGTTTCAAACTGATCGCGACGGACGGCTGCTTTTCCATGGACGGAACGATCGCGGACTTGAAGTCGATTGTTGATCTCGCGCAGAAATATGACGCGCTCACAATGATCGACGACGCGCACGCGAGTGGGTTTCTCGGAGCGAAGGGCCGCGGGACGCATGAATACAGCGACGTGATGGGCAAGATCGACATCATCACCGGCAGGATTCACGAGCGGTCGCAAAGAGATTGTCGATCTTCTCCGGCAACGCTCGCGGCCTTATTTATTTTCCAACACGGTTGCGCCGCCGATTGTGGCCGCGTGTTTGAAAGCGCTCGAGCTTCTCACTAAATCGACCGAGCTGCGGGATAAACTCGAAGCGAACACAAAATATTTTCGCGAAGCGATCACCAAGGCCGGCCTCACGATCAAAGCCGGCGTGCATCCCATCGTGCCGATCATGCTCGGCGATGCCGCGAAATCGCAAAAGTTCGCCGCGCGCATGCTCGAGAAGGGCGTTTACGTGATCGGCTTTTTCTATCCAGTCGTTCCGCACGGCACCGCGCGCGTCCGCGTCCAGGTCAGCGCGGCGCATTCGCGCGAGGATTTGGAGTTCGCGGTCAAAGCGTTCGCCGAAACGAACGACGAATTGAAATAGCCGTGGAGCTCAAGCTCACACGCTGCACGATTCGCGATTGGCGAATGAGCGATCTCGAATCGCTGGCCAAACATGCAAACAATCGCCGCGTCTCGATCAATTTGCGCGACAGATTTCCCTATCCTTACACAATCGAAAACGCGCGGAGTTTTATCGAGCGAGCAATCGCCGAGAGGCAGGAGAAATCTCATTGTATCGAGATCGAGGGCTCTGCCGCCGGTGGAATCGGAATCACCATTGGCGAAGATGTTTACCGGCTTACCGCTGAGATGGGTTATTGGCTGGCGGAAGAGTTCTGGGGGCAAGGGATCATGAGCGAGGTTGTCCCGGCGTTCGTTGATTACTGCTTCGAGAAATTTTCGCTGAAGCGGATCTATGCGACGACTTACACGCGCAATCCCGCCTCAGCCCGCGTCCTGGAAAAGTCCGGCTTCATTTTGGAAGGAGTGCTGCGCAACAACGTCATCAAAGACGAGGAAGTTCTCGACTCGCTTCTCTACGCGAAAGTGAAATAGGATCGGTGCCGATGCTTTACATGGTGATCGAGAAATTCAAAGACGCGCCTGCAATTTACAAAAGGCTCGACGAGAAAGGCCGGATGATGCCGGAAGGTTTGAATTACGTTTCGAGTTGGATCGATCACCCGCTCAAAACCTGCTGGCAAATCATGGAGACGGAGGACTTCGTTTTGCTCGAACGTTGGATCGACAATTGGAAAGATTTAATGGAATGCGAGATCGTTCCGGTTCGCACGTCGGCTGAAGTGCGCGAACGGATGAAAGGAAAATAATGCCAGACGAACCGCATGTGATTGTGCACGGCGACGCGAAAGGCTTCGCGCAAAAGATCGACATCGGCGCGCATCACATCGTAGCCCACGAGCCGGGTTCGTATGGCGGCACGGACACCGGCGCTTCGCCTTACGATCTGATTCTCGCCGCGCTCGGCTCGTGCACTTCGATGACGATCGGTTTGTATGCGCGCAAACGGAAATGGCCGCTCGAGAACATTTCGGTTTCGCTGCGCCATTCGAAGATCCACGCGCAAGATTGCGAGGAGTGCGAGACGAAAGAGGGCCGCATCGATCAGATCGAAATGGAAATTCATCTCGATGGAGCGCTCAGCGATGAGCAACGCGCGAAGTTGATGGAAGTTGCAGGCAAATGCCCGATCCATCAGACGCTGACCCACGAAATCAATATCAAGACGCGCGCGGCCTGACTTCTAACGTTCGTGGAGCGCGATGGACGAGCCGACCCAGGTTTTATCCTTGTTGAAATTGACGCCCATCATTTTCCCCTGACTCATCCGGACGAGATTGTTGAGCAGCACCGGTTCGCCGCGCTCCGACCAGACAAACATCATCCGCAATTCCGCTTTTGATTTTGGGCCATCGACCGTTGGGACAAACGACGCGTATTCGACCTTCTTTTGCAGGATCCATTGATGCGGATCCTTTAGCGCGGCGACCTTTTCGATTGTCGGCTCGATATCGACGCCAAGACCCGCGAATGAAAAGAGCGGCTTGAGAACATAGTGGTCGATCCTTTCGGTCGCCGGAAACCGATCCGCAAAAAAAGCGGGCGACGCGTACTCGCTCTTAATAAAGGGCAGCGAGTGTTTGCTGATTTTGAAATACCAATTCGGGTGCGCGATCCATTTCACATCGAGCTCGTCCTGAAATCGGAACGCCAGTTCGATGTCCGGGCGGCGATCGAGCTCGTCGAAGATGACCCGGTTGTAAATCCGCTCCACGCGCGTTTCGGCTCCGTCGCGATCGTAAAATAATTCGCGGCCGCGCTTTTTGATTTTCGTCGCACAGACCGATTGAATTCCGAGGAGCGCTTCGGTCGCCGCGAAATCGATCCGCGTTTTTTGTTTTTCCGGTTCGATCTCGAGCAGGATCACGTTCTCGGGTTTGGCATCGGCGAGAATCGTTTGGCGCAAAGTGTCGAGATATTGCTCATCGCGGATCGGACCGAACGTGGAAGTCCAGTTTTTCGGAATGCCGGGAAACGCTTTCCGTATGCAACCGAGGAGCAGAAATTGAAACGCGAACAAACTCGGGAACGCCTGCATCTCGATCAATCGCGGGACGAGCCGGCCCTCTTCCTCGCAAATCCCAAGATCGACAATCAGAAACTCCGGATGCTTCGATTCGTTAGGCACTTCCAACCCGGCCGGAATCGCAGTCGCGGCGTGCTTCGCGAATTCGGGCGTCTGCGTCTGGGCCGCGATCTCATTCGCCGCGTGAACAACGTCGTTCGTGAATTCGCGTGTTAAAAAGATCGGCGTTTCTGAAATCCGGAAATCAGCCGGCCATTTTACCGCCGTGTTCACGCAATGCAGAAGCGCGGCGTATTTCTCGGGCGTGAAATCAGCGTTGAACGAAGCGCGGAGCGACGGCTCCATCCCTTATACCAGAAATTTTCCGGCGCGCATCACCTGCTCGTCATCGAACCAGATGTCGAAATCGCGCCCGACGCAATCGATGTGCGTCTTCGATTTCCAATCCGCGCCGGTGTGCTCGGCGTAGGGATGCCCGAACGCGATGTGAATGCCGGGAATTTTTTCGTCCTGCAAAATATTTCCAAACACGTGCGTGCACGCGGTGTTGGTGCCGATCGCGAATTCGCCGACGCGATTGCTGTTTTCGTCCGTGCTCGTGTAAGCGCGAAATTCTTCGAGCAGCTCCTTGTTCTCGCAGCGAAGATCGACAATCCGGTTGTCCCGAACTTCGATTCTGATCGGGGTTTCCTGCAGATCGCCGTACTTGGCGCACAGATAATCGCCGACCACGCCATCGACAATGAAGATGCCGTTCGTGTTCGCCGGCGCGGTAAAAATTTCGCCGCCGGGAAGATTTCCCCATTTCTCTGGCGAAATTATGCCGCTGGTTTTGAGCCATTTCAGTTTCGGCGAGAACTCGCCTTCGAAATCGGTGCCGTGCGGGGTGCGGCATTTGATTCGCTTGGCGCGACGCGCGCGCTCGATCAAGCGCTGGCTGTGCGAATCGATCGCGCGAAAATCGGCCCGCATTCCTTCGAGCATAATTTGACGGTTAATGTTCACCATGTGCCCGTGGCGGATGTGTTTCTTGTTCACGACATCGCTCATCTGCATGCGCGCGGTCAGCTCGCCAGGCTGGCTTTGCGCCGCAAAGATCGAGACCTGCGAGGTGGCGAGGTCGTCCAGAATTCCTCGCGGCATTCCCTTGAGCGGACGCGGATCGTAATTCTCCAACATGAACACGGCGTGCTCCGATCCGATCTCCTCGACTTCGGCTTGTAACGCGGCCGCGATGTCGCGCGTCGCTTCATCGGCGATGATGGTGATGCGCTCTTCGGGCTTGAGTTGCAGACAAACGCGAAGAGCGTTGCGCGCCCCGGGCGCGAGCTCGGCGTCAATCGTGTCGATGGTTAAACGGTCAGGCATTCGTTGAAATTAATTCGTTTACGCGCTCACTGCCAGACCTTCGTAAGTTTCGGCGACGATTTGATCGACCACCGCCTTCATGTCGTTGGTTCGTGCAAAGGTGGCGAGTTGTCGATCCGCGCCGGTGCCTTCGCGCATGATTCGCTCGATGTGCGCCATCTCACGCTGGCTGCCGAGCTCGTTCACTTCGGTCGCAACAAATTCGAGCAGCTCATTCAACAAACTCCGCGTGTCGACTTCGGTTTCGTGGCCGAAATCGATCAGCTTGCCGTCGATACCGTAACGCGTCGCGCGCCAGCGATTTTCATCGAGCAAGCGCCGCCGATAAAGGCGGAAGGTGGTGTTGCGCCGGAAAAGCTTGAACAACTTTGAGATGATAGCCTGAATCAACGCGGCGATCGCGAGCGTGTCGTCCACGCGGGATTGCGCGTCACAGACACGGACTTCGAGCGTGTCGAAAACCGGATGGAGCCGAATGTCCCACCAGATTTTTTTGGGATTGTCGATGCACCCGGTCTTTACGAGGAGCTTGCAGTAATCTTCGTATTCCGAGAGCGACTCAAACGCGTCAGGAATTCCGGTGCGTGGAAAACGCTCGAATACTTTGAGACGATAGCCTTTCAATCCGGTGTCCTGGCCGACCCAGAATGGTGAGTTCACCGACAACGCATAAATGTGCGGCAAAAAATAGCGCGCCTGGTTCATGACGTGAATCGCCGTATCGCGATTCGGAATCCCGACGTGAACGTGCAATCCGAAAATCAGGTTCGCCCGGGCGAGTGACTGCATGTCTTTCAGAATTTGCGCATACCGCTCGCCTTCAGTGATGAGCTGGTCCCGCCAGTGCGAAAGCGGATGGGTGCCGACGGACGCGATCTTCAATCCTCTCTCGCCCGCGAGCGTCGCCAGCTTGCTCCGAAGATCGACAACGTGGTCCCGCGCGGACT
>QHOZ01000131.1:0-1562 GCA_003219495.1 Verrucomicrobiota bacterium
CTGCCGCAGCGCTTTATACTTGGGCGAGCCACACAAGCGCCTCTACAATCCAGTGCGAATTAGTTACGATGCTTCCGCCTTTTACCGTCGTCATCCCTTGCTACAATGAAGCCGCGCGCATCGGCGGCACTGTTCGCGCAAGTCTGGATTATTTGACGAAAGAATCTCCGGACGCCGAATTGATCGTCGTCAATGACGGTTCGACCGATTCGACGCCGACAATTGTTCGCGAAGCGTTGGCCGGCGCGAAAATTCAAACGCAGTTGCTGGAAAATTTTCCGAATCGCGGGAAAGGCGCAGCCGTGCGCTCGGGTTTACTTGCGGCGACCAAACCGATCGGATTATTTTTCGATGCCGATCTTTCAACGCCATTGAGCGAGATTCCAAAAGTGATCGAGCCGATCGCGAAAGGAGATGTCGATCTTGCATTCGGTTCGCGTGCGCTCGATCGGAAATTGATCGGCGTTCGGCAGCCGTGGCGCCGTGAACAAGCCGGACGCGTGTTCAATTTTATCGTGAAAGTTGCGACCGGCATGCCGTTTTGGGACACGCAATGCGGCTTCAAAGCGTTTCGCCTGGATGTTTGTCGCCCGATTTTGGAAAAAGCGCATACCATCGGCTTCGCGTTCGACGTGGAGCTGTTGCTTATGGCGTATCGCGCCGGTTTACGATTGCGCGAAGTGCCCGTTCGCTGGAATCACGCCGAAGGCAGCAAAGTGCACGTGATCCATGACAGCCTCGCGATGCTGCGCGAAGTGATCGCGCTGCGCAGATCGAGTTAATTGCCGAGCAGGCGGCTCTAATTTAGATTACGCGTCCGCCGTTGGCGGTGTCCCTCATGAATCGCTTTGAATTTCATCCCGCGGTTGCGCGCTGGTTCGAGCAAACGTTCGGCTCGCCGACCGAGCCGCAGATTCTAGGCTGGCCCGAGATCCAATCCGGCCGGCACGTTTTGATTTCCGCGCCGACCGGATCGGGCAAAACGCTCGCCGCGTTTCTCGCTTCGCTCGATGAGTTGTTTCGGCATGGCATCGCCGGCGAGCTCGGCGACCAAACACAAATCGTTTACGTGTCTCCGCTCAAAGCGCTCAGTAACGACATTCGCAAGAATTTACAGGAGCCGCTCGCCGGAATTCGCGAATTGTTGAAGCAGGAAGGCCACGATGTCGATCTTCGCGCGGAAGTTCGCACCGGCGACACGACGGCGAAGCAGCGGCAGGCGCTGATTAAAATGCCGCCGCACATTTTGGTCACGACGCCGGAATCCTTGTATCTCCTGCTCACGTCGGATTCCGGGCGGAAAATGTTGAGCAGCGTTCGGACGGTTATTCTCGATGAGATTCACGCGGTGGTGGACGATCGCCGCGGCTCGCATCTCGCTCTCAGCATCGAACGACTTGCCGCGCTTGTTGAACATCCGCTGCAGCGCATCGGACTTTCTGCAACTCAGAAGCCGATCGAAGAAGTCGCGCGCTTTCTGGTTGGAACGGGCAATGTCGATGCGAATGGAATTCCGAACTGCGCAATCATCGACGTTGGCCACAAACGCGAGCTTGATCTCG
>QHOZ01000131.1:1596-14292 GCA_003219495.1 Verrucomicrobiota bacterium
AACATCGCGCGACGCTCGTGTTCGTGAACACGCGCCGCATGGCCGAGCGCGTCACGCATCATTTGAGCGAACTCCTCGGTGCCGACGCGGTCACCTCGCATCACGGAAGTCTCGCCGCGAAATTGCGACTCGATGCCGAGGACCGTTTGAAGCGAGGCGAGCTGAAAGCGCTCGTCGCGACCGCTTCGCTCGAGCTTGGAATCGATATTGGCTCGGTCGATCTCGTTTGTCAGCTCGCGACCACGCGATCGATAGCGACTTTGTTGCAGCGCGTCGGTCGGGCCGAACACAAACGCGGTGGTCTGCCGAAAGGGCGAATTTTTCCGTTGAGTCGCGATGAGTTGGTTGAAATCGCGGCGTTGTTGCGATCGGTTCAACGCGGAGAGCTGGATCGTTTGTTGATTCCGGAGAAGCCGCTTGATGTCCTTGCGCAGCAAATCGTCGCCGCAAGCTCAACGGAAGATTGGGACGAGAACGAATTGTTCGCGCTGGCGCGTGCAGCGTGGCCCTATCGAAATCTTTCGCGCGATGAGTTCGACAGCGTGGTGAAAATGTTGGCCGAAGGTTTCACCACAAAACGCGGCCGGCGTTCGGCGCTAATTCATCACGATGCGATCAATCATCGAATTCGTGGTCGACGCGGTGCGCGCTTGACCGCGCTCACTTCTGGCGGCGCGATTCCGGACAACGCCGATTACCGCGTGATTCTCGAACCTTCCGAGACTTTTGTCGGCACGGTGAACGAAGATTTCGCGGTCGAAAGTTTAGCCGGCGATATTTTCCAGCTCGGCAACGCGTCGTGGCGAATCTTGCGCGTAAACTCCGGAGTCGTTCGGGTCGAGGACGCGAAAGGTCAACCGCCAGGAATTCCGTTCTGGCTAGGCGAAGCGCCTGCGCGCACGGCGGAGTTGTCCGATGCGGTTTCGAATTTGCGCATCGAGATCGAGAAAATGTTGAGCGACGGAAAAGATGTCGCGGCGTGGCTCGAGCGCGAATTGAAATTGCCGGTCTCGGCGGCTCAGCAAGTCGCGGATTATTTCGCCGACACGTTTCGCGCGCTCGGCGCGATCCCGTCGCAGCGAACCCTCGTGATGGAGCGCTTCTTCGATGAATCGGGCGGGATGCAGCTCGTTTTGCATTCGCCCTTCGGCAACCGAATCAATCGCGCGTGGGGGCTCGCACTTCGGAAACGCTTTTGTCGATCTTTCAATTTCGAGTTGCAGGCCGCGGCGACTGACGATGCGATCGTCATCTCGCTCGGGACACAACACTCGTTCCCGCTCGATGAAGTTTTTCGTTATTTGAATTCCAAAACAGTGCGCGAATTGCTCGTGCAAGCATTGCTCGACGCGCCGATGTTTACGATTCGCTGGCGTTGGAATGCGACGCGCTCGCTTGCTGTGCCCCGCTTTCGCGGCGGGACAAAACTCGCCGCGCCGCTGCAACGAATGGAATCGGAAAATTTGCTCGCGGCAGTTTTTCCCGATCAACTCGCGTGTCTCGAGCACATCGTGGGCGATCGCGAGATTCCGGATCACCCGTTGGTCATACAAACGATCGACGATTGCCTGACGGAAGCGATGGACATCGACGGCCTGGAGGAGGTGCTGCGCAAGATCGAGAACGGCGAGATTCGTTGCGTCGCGCGGGATTTGCCCGAGCCATCGCCGCTTGCGTCCGAAATTCTGAATGCGCGGCCGTATGCTTTTCTCGACAACGCGCCACTCGAAGAACGCCGGACGCAAGCGGTTTACACCCGTCGCGCATCAGAAAGAAACGGCAGCGACGGCCTTGGCATCCTCGACGTGGCCGCGATTGAGAAAGTGGAAAAGAAAGAAACGGCAACGACGGGTTGGGAATTCTGGATGCGGGTGCGATTGAAAAAGTCGAGAAGGAAGCGTGGCCGGAAGCGACGAACGCCGATGAATTGCACGACGCGCTCATGCTTCTTGCCCTGATGACGCGCGATGAAGTTCAGCGCGCGGTGCATCACGAATCAAATGGCGCGGGCGCGGAACAATTACTAAACGAACTGATCGCAGCGAAGCGCGCGACGCAACTCCGCGCCCGTGAAAGAACCTTTTGGATCACGGCCGAGCGTCTGCCGATGCTGCGAGCGATTTACGAAAACGCTGATGTCGATCCTGCGGTGGTCGCACCGGAAGCTGCGCAAAAACAAAATTGGGAACGCACGAGCGCAATCCGCGAATTGTTGCGCGGGCGAATGGAGGTTTCGGGGCCGGTGACGAACACGCAGCTGCAAAATATTCTCGGGCTTTCGCAATCGGAAATCGAAACGGGATTGCTCGGACTCGAAGGCGAAGGATTTGTTTTGCGCGGGAAATTTCATCCGAGCGCAACCGAACAGGAATGGTGCGATCGCCGATTGCTCGCGCGTATTCATCGGCTGACGATCGATCGGCTACGCGCGGAAATTCGGCCGGTCTCGGCGCAGGATTTTTATCGTTTCCTTTTCGCGTGGCAGCGTGTCGATCGCGAACATCGCGTCGAAGGACCGGCGGGACTGCAATCGGTTCTCGAACAACTCGACGGCTGCGAGTTGCCGCTCGCGTCCTGGGAATCGGTCGTGCTCAGCGCGCGCGTCGCCGATTACGATCCCGAGTGGCTCGATCGACTTTGCTTTTCGGGCCGTGTCGGCTGGGCCCGGTTAACCTCGCCACAACATCCGAACGCGCGCGCAACCGCTCCGCTCCGCACGAGTCCGATCGCGATCTATCAACGCGAGAACCTCGATGACTGGCTTCTGCTCGCGCAACAAAGATCGACCATTGAGTTGTCGGTCAACGCGAAATCGGTCCGCGAGTCGCTCGCAAACGGCGGCGCATTGTTTTTTGGTGAGATCGTGAATCGGACCAACTTGTTGCCCTCGCAAGTCGAAGAAGCGCTTTCGGAGCTCGCCGCGCTCGGCTTCGTCACTTGCGACAGCTTCGATGGATTGCGCGCGCTTCTCGTACCGTCGAACAAGCGGCCGACCTTTGGCCGCAACAACGGGAAGCGCCGGCGAAAGAAAAATCTCGCAAGTATAGAATTCGCCGGACGCTGGTCGTTGATCCGAAAGGAAGTCGCGCCATCCAATGGCGCTGATTCCACTCGTCGCGATGCGGCAATCGAAAAATATGCTCGCGTGTTATTGCGGCGTTACGGCGTAATCTTCCGCCGATTGCTCGAGCGCGAGAGTTTGAGTGTCAGTTGGTACGAACTTGGCAGAATTTATCGTCGACTTGAAGCGCGCGGCGAAATCCGCGGCGGTTATTTCATTGCCGGAGTGAGCGGCGAGCAATTCGCGTTGCCGGAAGCGATCGGTCTGTTGCGCGCGCTCCGAAAATCTCAGCCGGACATGCAGCTCGTTACGTTAAGCGCGGCCGATCCGCTAAACTTACAGGGAATTCTGACGCCAGGATCGAGAATCGCAGCGTTCACGGCGAATCGCGTTTCATTCCGAAACGGGTTGCCGCTGGCCGCGCTTGAAGGCGGTGAAGTTCGCAAACTCTCCGAAGATGCGGTGCCGGATTCGGAAATTGAGACCGCGCTTAAAGTCGGAAAGCTTCGGCCGTCGCTGCGGCCGTACTATAAATAGAGCGCGGCTCGTCATTTCTTAACGATCTCGGCGTTCTCAAGCAGCGCGATCCCGCCACGCTCGGCTAATTTGCCTTTGAGCGTGATTGTTTTGCCGCATGAATCGGCGAGCTCGTCGTTCATCGGTTTGTGCTCGCCGACGACGAGATAGGCTTTGCCGTTTTCAACGATGCCGACTGGGCCGCCGTTCTTGATGCACTTCGAGCCGCAGGATTGACCATGCTCCGCCCCCACTGCGTTATGATCGACATAGCACATCATGTCCACGATCTCGCCGGTCACGTTCTTTTCACCGGTGGCGTCTGACTTGCCGTGTTCGTCGTGCGCGAGCGCGAGCGGAGCGGTGATGAACGACGCGATGACAACGACCGCGAAAATATTCCTGAAATTTTTGAAACGTGTTGAATTAAACATGACTTATTTTCGGCTCTTCTTGCCTTCGATCAAATCCGCGAACTGCGAGAAGAAATACGACGCGTCGTGCGGGCCGGGGGCCGCTTCGGGATGATATTGCACGCTGAAAATAGGAAGTTCCTTGTGGCGCATTCCTTCCACGGTGTTGTCGTTCAAATTGATGTGGCTGACCTCGACATTCTTCGGAAGCGACTCGGGATCGACCGCGAACCCGTGATTTTGCGCCGTGATCGCGACCCTGCCGCTCTTCAAATCTTTTACCGGCTGGTTCGCGCCGCGATGCCCGAACTTGAGTTTGAAGGTCGATCCACCGAACGCGAAACCGAGGATCTGATGGCCGAGACAAATTCCGAAGATCGGTCTCTTGCCCATCAAATCGCGAACGGTTTCGTGCGCGTACGACAACGCCGACGGATCGCCGGGTCCGTTTGAGAGAAAAATTCCGTCAGGGTTCTGCTTCAGCGCGTCCGCGGCGCTCGTCGACGCCGGAACGACCGTGACCCCGAAACCTTTCTGGCGCAGCAATCGCAAAATGTTTTGTTTGATCCCGTAATCGTAAGCCACGACGCGAAAGCGAATCGGCGGCAATTTCGATTTGTTGTCGCCGTCACCATTTTGAATTGTCCAGGGCGCACTCAATTTATTCTCGGGATCCCATTGATAAATTTCCGGCGTTGAAACTTCTTTCACGTAATCCATCCCGATCACGCCTTCGCCTTCAACCGCGCGCTGCACCGCTTGTTCGATCGACACCTGCTCGGTCGTCAAACACGCCTTCATCGCGCCGCGCGTGCGCAAATGTCGCGTCAACGCGCGCGTGTCGATTCCCTGAACTCCCGGGATGTCGTATTTCTTTAAATATTCATCGAGCGACATTTCGCTTCGCCAGTTGCTCGGCGCTTCGCTCAATTCTTCGATGACGAACCCGCGCACGTGCGGCTCGCGGCTCTCCTGATCGAGCGAGTTGATGCCGTAATTTCCGATGAGCGGATACGTCATCGTCACGATCTGACCGCGATAGGAGGGATCGGTCAGCACTTCCTGATAACCGGTCATCGCGGTGTTGAAGCAAATCTCGCCGACTTGAGTTCCGGTCGCGCCAAATGATTCGCCCTCGAAATATTTTCCGTCCTCGAGAGCGAGCAGGGCGCGCATCGCGCAAGACCTAAGCAGATTTCATCGCGAATGCTAATTCGTAATCATGCATGAAAAAACCCGGATCGATTTCTCGACCCGGGTTCCCAAAACATTACCCCGCAGTGCCGTTCAGGCGAATCTCCCGTTCCCTTTTGATAAAGGGCGGATGACCGTCATTGCGAAATCTGACTTCCAATAAAGGCGTGCCATTTCTCGCAACAACCAAGCCTCCTGGTTCAGCAATATCGGTTCGGGGACTTCACCTTAATCGCGAACATCGCAGGGTAAATTGCGAAAGCTGCTGGTTGAGAGTTGAGCGAAAACACTGGTTTCGACGTCAACCCTCAACGAACAGCTCTCGCTTTCAAAGAACTACTCGCGCAATTCTGCGCCGAGGTCGTTTCGCAACCGCTCGCGAATTTTCGCGTGCGCCGCGTTCACTTCCTCGCTTGTCAGTGTGCGACTCCGGTCTCTATATGTCAATCGATATGCGAGCGACTTTCGCGCTTCGCCAATTTGTTGTGTGAATAAGTCGAACAGCTCGACGCTCTCGAGCAAAGCCTCTTTCGGGCTTTCAATCGCGCGCAAAATTTTGTCGTGCGGAATTTCTTCCGGCACGATCATCGCAATATCGCGCGCGACCGCTGGAAATTTTTCCAGCTCGCTGAATTTTCTTTGCGTCTCATCGCGCAGGAGAAGATCGGCGTGCACCTCCGCGATGAAGACCGAACCGGGCGCGTTCGATTTCGCGGAAGAAAGTTGTCCGCCGAAACCAATCATCCGGTCGCCGGAATAAATATCGACCGCCAGCGCAAGCTCGGGAAATTTTCCAGGACGAAATGAAAGTTTCGGAACGACGCTCTCCAATGCGCCTTTCAAATCGAAAAGGTCGAGGCTGCGAATTTTACCGGACCGCCAATCCGCTGCGCTCGCCGTGCTTCCCCAAAGCAGAACTCCGAGATGGCGCTCCTCTTTGCCGGAAGGCGGAATGAATGTCCGACCGATTTCGAAAATCGCGACGCGATCCGCGCCGGCGCGAATATTCCGATCGAGCACCGCGAGTAGTCCGACCAAAATGCTTGGCCGCAGCGCGACTGCCTCTTCGCTCAGGGGATTTCGCAGCTCGATCGCGCTCTCGCTGAAGTCGAACCGCTCGCGCGGCAACAATTTTGATGTTCGCACTTCATTGAGCCCGACTGCGGCGAGGCGATTTCTCCAAGCCGATTCCAAATCGTGAAAGCGATCGGCCTCGCTCGTGAACGTGAATCGACTCCGGTGCGTCCCCGGAATTTTCTCAGCGCCGTAAGCGCGGACGACTTCTTCGACAAGATCGACATCGCGCTGCAAATCCCGCCGATAGCTTGGGATTTTCCACTTCATCGTCTTCGCAGCGCTCGTCTTCTTCAAACCGAAACCGGTGAGAATTTCGTCGATCTCTTTCGGTTTGATCGCGACGCCAACCACGCGATCGCACTTTTCGTAACTCAACGACACGTCTCCGGGATTGTCGGGAAGCTCACCGGCAACGTTGATTTGTTTTGCGGGCGCTCCTTGCGCGATTTCTTGAATCAGTTCCGTCGCGCGCTGGGATGCGCGCAGAACCATTTCCGGATCGACGCCGCGCTCGAAGCGATAGCTCGCATCGCTTGGCAGACCGAGGTTGCGCGCAGTTTTTCGAATGCTTGCCGGCAAAAAGTAAGCAGCTTCAAGCAAAATATTTTTCGTCGAATCGCTCACGCCCGTTTCTTCGCCGCCCATGACGCCGCCGATTCCGACCGCCCGTTCCTGATCCGCGACGACGCACATATCCTTTTTCAACGAGTAAGTTTTTCCGTCGAGTGCGAGAAACTTTTCGCCGTTGCGCGCGTGTCGGACGTTGATGTCGCCCTTCAGTTTATCGGCGTCGAACGCGTGCGTCGGTTGTCCAAGCTCCAGCATCACGAAGTTCGAGATATCGACGATCTTGTTGATCGAACGAATGCCGACGCTTTCGATTTTCGCGAGCAACCATTGCGGGCTCGGTCCGACTGTGACGTTGTCGATCTTGCGCGCGGAAAAGAACGGGCACTCGCGCGTTGAAGTAATCTTCACGCCGGACTTCTTGATGTCGATCTTTGCGTCGCGCGGGTTCGATTTCAGTTTCTTTCCGGTCAATGCGGCGATCTCGCGTGCCAATCCGTAATGACTCAGCAAATCGCCGCGATTCGGCGTGAGCTCGGCATCGAGGATGGTGTCGCTCGGAAACAAATCCGAAATGGGCGCGCCGACTTTTGCTTCCGGCGAGAGAATCAATAACCCGGCCGCGTCCGCTCCAAGACCGAGCTCGATCGCGCTGCAAAGCATTCCTTCGCTTTCCACGCCGCGCAGTTTGCTTTTCTTGATCTCAGTCCCGTTCGGCAACCTTGCGCCGGGCAAAGCGAGCGGAACTTTGTCGCTCACTTTATAATTACTCGCGCCGCAAACGATCTGCCGTTTCGTTCCGCTGCCGTCATCAACTTCGCAAACGCTCAAACGATCCGCATTCGGATGACGCGATGACGCGACAATTTGCGAAACGATCACCTTGTCGATCTTCGCGCCACGCGTCTCGATGTTTTCGGTTTCAACACCCGCGCGCGTCAACAAATCGGCGATCTCTTCCGGATTATTTGGAAGATCGACAAATTCGCGGAGCCAGTTGACGGAAAATTTCATCTTTCTGGTCTGTCATCTCGAACGGACGTGAGAGATCTCACATCAACACGAGTGCGTTCGAGCCACTCAGCGTGTGACTGGCGTTACGGGGCGCGAGTAGGTGAGGTTCCTCGCTCCGCTCGGAGTGACCCGCGTTGTGTAGTGAGCGATCTCTTCACGCGAATTGCCTTAGGAATCTGAGGTCGTTTTGCGCGAAAAGGCGAAGGTCCGGAATATCGAACAAGATCATGGCGAGACGATCCATGCCGAGACCGAACGCGAAGCCGCTCCATTTTTCCGGATCGTACGCTTTGTCGCCGCGGGCTTTGTTGATTTGTTCGAAAACGGCGGGATGCACCACGCCGGAGCCGGCGACTTCGATCCAGCGCTCGCCGCCTTTGAGCGCTTTCGATTTCACGTAACACTCAAGACTCGGCTCAGTGAACGGAAAAAAGTGTGGCCGAAATTGCACTTCCGTTCCCGAGCCAAATAATTCACGCATGAAAAATTCGAGTGTGCCCTTCAAATCCGCGACGCTAACGTTTTCATCGACGTAAAGTCCTTCGATCTGATGGAACTGCGCAGCGTGGGTCGCGTCGATTTCCTCGTTGCGATAAGCAGCGCCGGGCGCGATCACGCGAATCGGCGGCGGCGTTGATTCCATTGTGCGGATTTGCACGGTTGAAGTGTGCGTGCGCAGCAATCGGCCATCCGGAAGATAAAATGTGTCCTGCTCGGAACGCGCGGGATGTTCGGGCGGCGTGTTCAGGGCGTCAAAGCAATGCCACTCGTCTTCAATGTCCGGGCCATCGGCGAGCGCGAAACCCATTCGCCGGAAAATATCGATTGCGCGTTCCCACATTTGCGTGAGCGGATGCAGCGCGCCGATCTCGCGCAGCGTTCCGGGCAGTGAGATGTCGATCTTCCCCAGCGACGCGGATTCTTTTTGCGCGCGAAATTGTTGAGAGCGCGATTCGATCGCGGCCGTGACCGCGGTCCGGACGTCGTTCAGCAATTTGCCGACGATCGGTTTTTCTTCCTTGGAAAGCGTTTTCATCTGCTCGCCCCAGGCAGAAACGCTTCCGCTGCGTCCGAGATATTTCACACGAGCGGCTTCGAGCGACTGCTCGTCACCGGCGGATTCGATCTCGCGCAGCGCGTCGTCGCGCAGTTGTTCCAGCGGATGAGCCATGATCAACGCAACGTTGAAGCGTCAACGTCCAACGCTCAACGTCGAATTTTGGACGTGGGTCCTACGCCGCTTTCTTTTTCGACTTCGATTTTTCGTCGAGCGCGCTTTTCGCCTGTTCGATAATCGCTTTGAATGCGGTTGCGTCGTTCACCGCGATGTCGGCAAGAATTTTGCGATCGAGTCCGACGCCGGCGGCCTTTAATCCCTCTGCGAGGCGGCTGTAGGTTAATCCGTTCGCGCGCGCCGCGGCGTTGAGTCGTTGGATCCAAAGATAACGGAAGTTGCGCTTGCGCGTCTTGCGATCGCGATACGACCAATACTTCGCCTTCATGGTCGCGTCTTTCGCGTACCGGAAAAGTTTTGATCTGCGTCCGCGAAACGCGTTTGCGCCGGGCGCGGCTGGCCGGCGAATTAGTTGCTCTTGGCATTTGTTGTTATGTCGGGGATCGCTCCACGACTCCTCATTCAGCGGGCTGTTTATATATTTTCGATCTTTCCGACCTCGCTCGCTGAGGAATCCCGCAACTGCGGGACAGGTGGAGAGACGACCGACGCGTCAGCGCCGGGGCGGAGAAAGTAGGTCAAAAATGACGGATGACAAACGCTTTGTCATTTACGATATACTCAGCTCGTGCATTGGCTGCATCGCCACCGCTACACGATTCTCGCGACTATTTGCACGGTCGTGACCGTTATAGCCGTCGCCGCGCATTTTCTGCCGAGCGTTCCGTATTTATCCGACATCTGGCGCGCTGACCAAAACGTGCAGGATCTTCTCCGGCGCGAAGGCCGCAAAGTTGCGACGCGGCCGGACCTTGTCTTCGTCGGCATCGATCAGGAGTCGTTCGAGTTCCAGCCGTTCAATCCGGAACAGGTGGCGAACAACCGGGCGCTGCAATTGATGGCGGCGAAGCCATTTCCGTGGTCGCGCGAAGTTTGGGCGCTGGTGATGGATCGATTATTCGCCGCCGGCGCGCGGCTCATCATGTTCGACATCGTCTTTAGCTCAACAAAAGAGGGCGATGAGGCTTTTCACGCCGCGCTCGATCGCTATCGCGACAAAGTCGTGCTTGGCGCGAATGTTGAATTCTCCGCGCTGGGAAAAGGCGAAGGCCCGAAAATCGTGCCGCCGGCTGTTGCACTGATTCCGGATCCGCAAATGTTCGACGATCGCGTCGGCTACGTTGTTTTCTTCCCTGACGAGATGGACGGGAAAATCCGATCTCTTCGATACACGATCACCGAGCGACAACTTGCGCATCAACCGCCATTCGCCGGGGAGAAAGAATTTGAAGCGATGAGCGCGCGCGCTTTGGAAAAGTTCGGCCACGCCGCGGACCTGCCGCGCGATCTCGAATCGCACATGTTTCGGTTCAGTTCGCTGGACGCGTATCAGCCGAGAAAATTGTGGGAGCTGCTGGATGACAAGCTCTGGCATTTCAATTTTCACGACGGCGCGGATTTCAAAGACAAGGTCGTGATGATTGGGATGTCGGCGCAGATTCAGCACGACGTTTTCGATACGCCAATGAGTCCGGAAACGCCGGGCCCGGTTTTGCACTTTCACGCGATCGCCGCCGCGATGGCGCATGAATTTCTTTTCGTAGCGCCGCTGTGGGTTGGATTCGCGACGATTCTCGGCGCCGGAGTCTTGGCTTTCGTTGTCGTCGCATTTATCCGGCGTCCGTTTCTCTGTTTTGTAATGGTACTCTCTTTGGCAGCCGCCTATTTGGTCGCGATCCGAATTGTCTACGACCAGCTTGGATATTTTGTCCTCGTCATTCCGCCGGTTGGGACATTCCTTGTCAGCGGACTTTCCGGACTTGGTTTCGAATACGCGCTCGAGCGAATCGAAAAATTGCGCGTCCGCCGGACGCTCGAGCGTTACGTTTCAAAAAACATCGTCAAAGAAATCCTCGATAATCCGGGCGGCTTTTACAGTTCGATGCTCGGTTCGCGCAAACCGGTCACCGTTTTATTTTCGGACTTGGTTGGGTTCACCAGTTTGTCGGAGAAGGCGGACCCGGTAACGCTCGTTTCGCAATTGAATCGTTATCTCAGCGCGATGGTGCCGAACGTTTTCGATAATGCCGGGACGCTCGATAAATTCATCGGCGACGCGATCATGGCGGTGTGGGGAAACGTGAGCACTCACGGTGTGGAGGTTGATGCGAAGGCCTCGGCGCGCGCCGCGCTCGGAATGCGGCGCGAGTTGGCGAAGCTGAATGAAGAATGGCGCGCGGAAGGAATAAAGCCGCTGGCTTGCGGCATTGGGATTAATCACGGTGACGCAGTTGTCGGCAACATCGGTTCTTACGAGCCGCACGAGCGTCTCGACCCGACGGTGATCGGCGATGCGGTGAATCTTGCCTAGCGACTCGAAGCGCTGACGCGCCAATACCACGTCGATATTTTGAATGGCTCGAGCGCGGCCGAGCTCATCACAGATGAATTCACTTTGCGCTCAGTGGATCTCGTTCAAGTAAAAGGCAAAACCGAACCCGTCGAAGTATTCACCATGATCGGAGCGCGAAATGACAATCTCGATCCGGAATGGTTGAAGTGGATTGAGTCGTACGAAGAGGGAATCAAAAAGTTCCGCGGCCGCGAGTTCACCGAAGCGAAGATCTTGTTTTCGCGCTTCCTCGAATTTTATCCGGAGGATTTTTTGGCGAAGATGTATTTAGAACGCTCTCTGAAATACGAGGCGGCGCCGCCGGACGAATCCTGGAACGCGGTGGAAGTGTTTACGAAAAAGTAACGGGGCTCAGTTTTTCCGGCGCAGCAATGCAAAGCTTCCGACGTCGTGATCGAGCTCATAATTGTTCGCGAGATATTCGACGACTTCGGGAAGCGCGACCTCGTGGGGAATTCGGTCGTGCAATGGCGCGTCGCGATAAACAATGGCCAGGCGCGGCCGCGTTCGCTCGAGATCCGCGATGAGTTGCTGCCGCTGCGCGCGCGTGACCGCGAAAACAGCCAGCGGAAAACGAGTCGGTTGCGGCCGGTCGGCGAGGAAATAGATGAGCGCTTCATTTGGAAAAACCCAAATGGGTTCGTTTGGCGCAGTGCGCGATTGGATTTCGCGAATCAGCTCGGTGAGGTCGCGCGCGAATTCATCCGGGAAAAGCGCGCTTCCCGCCCGCGCAACGGACAGCGGCCGGCCAGTCGGCGGTTCAATGAACGCGCGGAAGTTTCCGTGCGCGTTCGAGCTCCAGGGCAGGAGCGATGCAGCACCCGCAACGAGAGCGCTCGTTGCCGCAACGCGATGATTCGGAATGCCGAGCGCGAACCACGCGTCCTCGAGTAATCCCGCGAGCAAGATCAACGCGGGCGGGAGCACGAACGGCAAATGAATGTCATCTGGTCGCGATACTGCGGCGTTGCACAGGACAATTCCGAAAATCACGAGTGCGGTTTGCGTCCAAACGCGCGCGTCCCGCTCGCCGCGCAATAGTTTTATCGCGATGATGAACGCAGCGATCACCAGAATCGCAGGGGTGAAATAGGCCCGGAGCGATTCCAGCCCGAAGTCGAACGGCGGAAATACGAGTGCGCCGAACCCCAACAACCGCACGCGCGAAAACAATGTCATGTTGTCGATCATCGCGGTGAGGGAGTGCGTTGCGATGAGATAGAACGTTGCAGGCAGTGCAACGATCGCTACACCGATTGCGCTCCAC
>QHOZ01000131.1:14369-18327 GCA_003219495.1 Verrucomicrobiota bacterium
GAATTTAGCGCACGATTGAGCGAAGCGATCGCCGCCACGCCGAAGCCCACGCGCGCGAGCGACCAACTCATCGCCGGCACCGGCCCGATGCATAAAATGCCAATCACAATCGCGCCGAGCCCGGCCGCGATTCGTGTTCGATTCAGACCACGCAGCAAAAAGTAAATCGCGAGCAGCGCGGGCGCGTTCAAAGCGAAGATCCAGTAACGCCACAACGCGAGCGACGTGCCGAAAAAGTGAAGCAACCCCGCGACGAGCCAAACCGAAAGCGGTCCGTAAAGACAGAAAGTGTCGCGCGAAAGCGCGCCGCCGCGCAGCACCGTGTCCACCCACGCCAACATCTCGCCTTCTTCGGACAACGCCGACCACGCCGTCAGCGTCGCCGCGCGCGCATTCCAGATGCGCGCAAAAAATCCGAACGCAACGACGAGCACGATTACGACCTCGATGAGATTCACGCGCGGTGAAGTCGGAGCGATTGTGGATGATGATTGCGGCGGACAATTTTTCCCGGCGCGAATTGCCCAGGCAACCCAGATCGAGATGCTTATTAATAGAGCGCTGATCAAGCCCACTACGTAGGCGAGCGAATCGCCGGACTTCGAATGTTCGGCCAAAATCGTTTGGCTAACGATCCCGAGTGCGCGCGCCGTAACGACGTCGTCAGTTCGTGTCGGCAACAAATGGATCGACAATCGCGCGGCCAACGCGCCAACGAGAAGCGCGAGGGCTGCGACCCAAAAGCTGGCTGGCAGCGTCACGGCGCATTGCAATCTGTTTTGGACCTGCCGCAGCCGCTCCATCAAATCAGTTCTGTCGGCAGCACATTTTTCCCTGCGGAATCTTCGCACCACGGCGTGTAGGGAACCGTTTCGCGCGTGAAAAGCTCCATGCAAACATTGCAGCCTTTGCACGGCGGCGTTTGCGTCACGTGCAAACAGGGCGAGCAAATCGGCGGCCGGTAGTAAACAAGATCGACGTGATCAACGATCGGCTCCAGCAGCGTCGCGGGATCGGTCGGTCCGAAAAAGCTCACCGTTGGAATCGCGAGCGCGCGCGCCGCGTGCAACAACGCGGAATCAATTCCGATGAATTGGCGCGCGCCGGCGATGTAGGCGAAGGATTCCTCGAGCGAAAGTTGACCGCATTTATTCTCGTGGGAGAAATCCGGAATTATTTCGCGAACCGCGGCCGCGATTTCCTCCGAAACCTGCGCGTCCGCCGCTGCGCCGAGAAAAACCCAGTGTTGCGCGCTGATTTCCGGTTGATGCGTGCGCGCAAATTCGCGCCACTCTGCGAGCGGCAAAAGCCGCACCGAAGCGAAATCGGAGCAACCTCCGCCAACCGCGACGTAATCACGCTGAACTTGCGGCCGGTTCACGCGCGCGAGCAAATGCGCATGCACTTCTTCGCGCGCCGCGGGTTGCGCGCCTAACAACAGCGCGGTCGCGGAATAAAAGTGAAAGACGCCGCGCGCGCGATTGAAGAAGACGAGATGCGTCAGGACGTTGCGTCTCCAGTAAGTGCTCGCGACATAAAAGCCGATCCGGTTTCGCGCGAGGGTGAGCAAGGAAAAGACCGTTGTCAGTTGCGAGTAGACCTCAAGATCGACAATCGTGTCCGCTCGCCGCAAAACGAGTCCGCCCAGAATTCGCGCCGCGCTTGCGAGCAACGCGAACGTGCCGCTCTGATCGTTCATGATTTCGATGCGGTCGAACACGCCCATCAACTTCGCGAACGGTGCGACCGGCGAACCGCACACGAGCGTGAGCGTGAGATTTGGGAAGCGCCGGCGCACTCCGAGCAATGCCGGCAGCGCGATGAGCAGACTTCCGCCGCCCAGCAATTTAATGAAGACAATTTCTCCGCGCGGCGTCGCGGAATGATCCCGGCCGAGTAATTTGCCCGCGAGCTGCGCGAACGGCCGCAACAGCAGCACGAGCCACGGCCCGAAAATGCGATCGACACGTTGCTTGTCGGCGACGGTCATCATAAGCCTGCGGCGGGTTGCAACACGGCGGCGACGAAATTAGCGGCGACTCATGCGGATGACAACGCTCGCCTTTGGAATGTTTTTAGTTGCTGGCGAAGTTTGCGCGACGAGGTAAAAGAGACATCTGTGAAAACCGCGCCGCAAAAATTTCATTTCGTCGGGATTTGCGGCACGGCCATGGGCTCCGTCGCCGCGGCCCTCGCAAAGCGCGGATTCAAAGTCACCGGCTCGGACGAAAACGTTTATCCGCCGATGTCGATCTTTCTCGAGGAGCACGGGATCAAGATTCATCAGGGTTACGACAAAAAGAATATTCCGGCCGATGCCGACGTCGTGGTGATCGGCAACGCGATGAAGCGCGGCAATCCTGAAGTGGAAGCTATCCTCAATCGAAAACTTTTTTATCTTTCGTTGCCGGAAGTCCTGAAAAATTATTTTCTGCGCGGCAAACACAACCTCGTCGTCACCGGCACGCACGGAAAAACTACCACGACGTCGATTTTGACCTGGATCCTTGAAAAAGGCGGGCGCAAACCCGGTTACCTGATCGGCGGCATTCCAAAAAATCTCGGCGAAGGCGCGCGCCTCAACGATTCCAAATATTTCGTGATCGAAGGGGACGAATACGACACCGCGTTTTTCGACAAGCGCTCCAAGTTCATCCATTACCTGCCCGAGCTCGTGATCGTGAACAACATCGAGTTCGATCACGCCGACATTTTTGACGATCTCGACGCGATCAAGCTCAGCTTTAAACGTCTGCTCAACATCGTGCCTGAAAACGGAATGGTTTTGCTCAATGGCGACGATCAGAACTGCGTGGACGTCGCGAAGGATTGTCGCGCGCAAATGGTCGAGGTTGGTTTTTCAAAAAACTGCGCCCAGCGGATCCGGGATGTTTCGTATTCCTCCGACGGCTCGCGTTTCAAATTGGGCGACGACGTTTACGAGGTCCCGATGGTCGGCGAGTTCAACGTGCGCAACGCGGCGATGGCCGCGAGTGCGGCGCGATTTTACGGTGTGCCGAAAACGAAGATCGACAACGCGCTGAAAAGTTTTACCGGCGTGGCGCGGCGGCAGGAAATTCGCGGCGAAGCGCGCGGCGTGAAAGTGATCGACGACTTTGGACATCATCCGACTGCGATCGCGGAGACACTCGAAGCATTGCGCCATCGTTTTCGCGGACAACGGCTCTGGGCAATCTTCGAGCCGCGATCGAACACTACGCGGCGCGCGATTTTTCAGCACGAGCTGCCGGAAGCGTTGAAGCTCGCGGACGGCGTGTTCATTGCCCAGATCGCACGACTCGAGCAAATCCCGGAGAAGGAGCGGTTGCAGCCGGAAGAAGTGGTGAAGGAAATTTCCAGCGACGGTCGGCCGGCGTTCTACGAGAAAAATGCGGACACGATTGTCGATAAAATCGTGCCGCTGTTAAAAAAAGAAGACGTCGTGGTCGTCTTCAGCAACGGCGGCTTCGACAACATCCACGAAAAGCTACTCACGCGTTTGAAGCGCGGTTAATTACTTGTCAGCTGCGCTGGTGTGATCGTGCACAATCTTCCAGCCGTCAGGAAATTTCCGGAAGATGAGTGTGAAGCGGCCACGCGGCTCATCGCTATCGCGCTTTAATTTCCAACTGCCAAGCGCGACTGCCGAATCGCCGCTCAACGATGTGATTTCGAGATTGGAGAACGTGAGCGTGCCCATTTTCGCGTGGTCGGAATATTTCGCTTTGTAGCGATCGAGAACTTTCTGCCAGCCGCGCGTGACCTCGTCGCCGGAAACGAAAATCGTTTGCTCGGATCGCCAGTAACCGTTCATGAACGCATCGATGTCGCCGCGATTCCATGCGTCCTGTTGTGATTGGAGCACGTTTTCAATTTCGAACACCGCATCGCCGCGCTTTGGCGCTGCGAATGTCGATCCAACAATCGCGAGCGCGAGAATCGAGAAAATGAAAACCGC
>QHOZ01000131.1:18408-18719 GCA_003219495.1 Verrucomicrobiota bacterium
GTCAGGCGGCATGGCAGGGTCGACAAGTGCAGCGGACATGACCGCTCTCGGAGGCGGAGTTGCGGTTGGTGTTGGAGTTGCCGTTGGTGTCGCGGTGGAAACAGGTGTGGCGGTCGGTGTAGGCGTCGGTGGAGTCGGAGTCGGCGTCGCGATTGGTGTTGCGGTTGGGGATGGCGTCGGTGTGGGCGATGCCGCCGATGCAATGATCACGCCGCGACTACCGGTGTCCGTATCCTGAGTGAAATTGTAAATCCTGAGTAATTGATGATCGCGAACGTTGATCGTCAGCGCGGGATCGGTCTCCTTGATCA
>QHOZ01000132.1 GCA_003219495.1 Verrucomicrobiota bacterium
GGATCTTTTTGAAACCGATTGCGATGCTTACCTAGTGTCGAATGGAACCGCCGCGAACGCGCTCGCACTGGCACATCTTTGCCAGCCGTTTCATAGCGTTGTCTGTCATCAGAACGCGCACATTCACACCGACGAATGCGGCGCGCCGGAATTTTTCACGCACGGCTCGAAGCTCCTTCTCATCGGCGGCGACAACGGCAAGATCGACATCGCGCAAGCGGAGGCGACGATTGTTCGTCAGCCGGATGTGCATGCGCACAAGCCGCGCGTCATCAGCATCACTCAGGCAACCGAGTTCGGGACGGTCTACACGCGCGATGAAATCGCCGCGGTCGCAAAACTCGCGACAAAGCGGGAAATGTTTTTGCACATGGATGGCGCGCGTTTCGCGAATGCAGTGGCGACGCTCAATTGCGCACCGAAAGAAATCACCTGGCAGAGCGGCGTGGATATTTTTTGCTTCGGCGGAACCAAAAACGGAGCTGCCGGTTCCGAGCTCGTGATTTTTTTCAAACCGGAACTCGCTCGCGAGTTTGATTATCGAATCAAACAGGGAGCTCAGCTCGCTTCGAAAGCGCGCTTTCTGGCGGCGCAGTGGCTTGCGCTATTGCAAAACGACGTGTGGCTTCGAAATGCGCGCCACGCGAATTTACTAGCGCGCAAACTTGCCGACTTGCTCCGCGCGGCAAAGATCGACATCGCTCTCCCCGTCGAAGCCAATTCTGTGTTCGTGCGTTTGCCGGAACCGGTCGTGCACAAGTTGAACGCGAGCGGCTGGCATTTTTATAAGTTCATCGAGCCGGATGTTTACCGATTGATGTGTTCGTGGGCGACCACGCAGGCGGAGATCGACGAATTCACGGCCGATCTGTTGCGTTAAAGAAAACTCGTCTTATTAGATGCGCGATGAAATGGGCGAGCTGCGCGAGTGTGCTCATGGCAATTGCTTTGGCGGGATGCGGGATCGGGAGCGCGGTCACCGCACCGGTGCGTTACGTTTTTCACGAGCCCGAGCCCGCCTCAGCAGCGAACAGCTCCGACGTGACAACTCCGGGCCGGCCAGTCGCAGCACCGTCGCCGACACCAGTCAAACGAACGGCAACGCGCAAGACTACTGGTTCGCAGGCGCAACCATCGCCGCGAGTTACCGCTAACAAATCGGCTAAACTTTCTGCCGGCGCTGTTCAATTTCCCGTGGCCAAACCGGTCCCTGGGAAACAGGGATTGGTTTTCAATCCGTTTAATTCAAACGGCGCTTACATCGACGTGAGCGGTTACGCGCCGGGAAGTAAGGTGAAAGATCCTGACTCTCAGAAAATTTTCGTCGTGCCGTAAGTTGTCAGCTGTGTGGTCGGTGATATTTCCCGCGCGATCCGAAAGCGAGAGACTCTTGGTTTGGGCAAATAATCCGCGACTTCAAAAGCGCAATGGTGTTGTTACGGCTTGCGCGAAAGAAAAACGCGCTTCCTTCCAGATTGTGCACGGATATTGCTTTTCTAGTTCCTACAAAAACTATGACTCCGATTAACGCCCCTTTGAGCCATTCGCGCGCCGTGAAGCTCTGCGGATCGCTTGCTGCGCTCTCCTCTATCGTGGCGATTGCCTTTGGTACTCTCCAGCCTTCAACCGCGGTGGCCTATTCCCTCGAGAGCGCGAAATGGCCCAGTGGCGCTACCGTTGTGATGCAGCTTTCGATGGGCAATGCCGGCCGCACCCTGAGCGATGGTAATACTTCTTGGAACTCCGCCGCAGCGCCTGCGTTGGACAATTGGAATGCGGTGGTCGCCAGAATGCAGTTTGGAAAGGTGATGAATTCGGCCGCTGCGGTCTCGAGTGGAGATCACGTCAACTCGATGGCGTTCGCGAGTACCAATTTCGGACAGAGCTTTGGATCCAACACGCTGGCGGTCACGACCTATTGGATGTCGGGTTCCAACATGACCGAGGCGGATATTCTTTTTAATAACAACCAGTCGTGGGATTCCTACCGTGGACCGCTTCGATCCGGCGTTTACGACGTTCAGCGCGTAGCCCTGCATGAATCCGGACATGCGCTCGGATTAGCTCACTCAAGTCTCTCCACCGCGATCATGTACGCCTACATCAACAACAGCTACCAATTGACTGCTGATGATATCAATGGCGCTCAATCGCTGTACGGCGCGGCCACCGCTTCGCCAACGCCAACTCCGAGCCCGACAGCTACACCAATTGCCACTCCGACTGCCACGCCAACCGCGACTCCGACTGCGACTCCAACCGCAACCCCCACGGCTACGCCGACAGCGACGCCAGTCTCGAATCCATCAGTGACTCTTTCGGTTTCGCCCACGAGCCTGCGTAGCGGAGGCATCGCGACGTTTACCGTCAGTGCTTCAGCGCCGGTTACGAGCAATCTCACGGTCAACTTCCGTATGGGTGGAAACGCCATTCAAGGTTCGGCCTACTCGCTTAGCAGCCAGCAATTCACGATTCCCGCAGGCTCACAGTCCGCGTCAGTCACGCTAAACGTGCTAAGCGTCGGCAAGCGCAGCAAAAGCGCCACCATGAGTCTTCTCGCGGGCGCAGCTTACACAGTGTCCTTCCCTTCATCCGCGTCAGTCTCAATGCGGAGATAACGAATGAACTTTTCGAATCACATGAAAACAAAAAATCTTCTCCCACTCGTTTTACTCGCGGTCAGCCTCGCGAGCGTCAAAGCGACCACAGTTGTTCCGCCGACGTTCGACCAGTTGGTTCAACAGGCCGAGCTCGTTTTCCAAGGGACGGTCATGGACGTTAAATCAGTTTGGGAAGGCCAGGGCGCCCAAAGTCACATTGAGACTTACGTTACATTTCAAGTCGCAGAGAACGTCAAAGGAGATGCGGGAGCTTCCTACACCATCCGAATGCTCGGCGGCAAAGTCGGTGAAGACGCATTGATCGTTGATGGCGCGCCGAGATTCGAAGTTGGCGATCGGGAGATTCTTTTCGTCGAACACAATTACGACCAATTTGTGCCGCTGGTCGGAATCGCTCACGGCCGTTTTCACGTCCAAAGCGATGAAGCCACCGGTCGCGATATTATCGTGAATGACGAAGGTGAGCCGGTTAAGAACGTGGCAAAGCTCGGACACGAAGAGCAGTCAGCTACCGCCGCCGAGGCTCTCTCGCCAGATCAGCTGAAGTCGGCGGTAAAGGAACAGCTGAAGACTCAAGCCGATCGCGCCGCGCAATAATTCGCGTATTTCACGCAGCGATCGTCGATCAATTAATCGCCAGGGGTCGTGGGCTTCGAGAATGGCGCTGCCAGAATATTCTTCGCGCAGCGAAATTTTACGGCTCTTGAGCTTCTTTCGTCCGCGCGCGCGCTTGGTCTCTGACGTCTGCCGCGCGATCGAGCGAGCGCTTCATCCAATTGTGTTCGGATGCTTGGCCGCGAGGAGCAGGGGTTAAAACCGCTTTGGCCGTGGCCGGCTGTTGCTGGCCCGCCGAGGTTGTTTCTGCAGACGCTTTTTGCTCGTTCTGCTTTTGCCAAAGAAAAAGCCCGCCGCCGATTCCGGCAATTGCTATGAACGTGATCAGTCCGCGCATGTCATATTTCCGAGCATGATGCGAGCCAGCCTCTTTTGCCGCACCGGTCGCCCAATGTTAATTTTGGGGATGCCTTCGTTGCGCCTGCTGTCAATCGCCGCCTTCGCGGTGATGCTGCTGCATTCTGCTCTCGGCCAGAATTATCAGGGAAAGGAATTGGTTAAAGCGTCTCTGCAGACTGACACATCCGCGATCGTTCCCGGCAAACCATTCAATGTCGGTCTGCTGCTGCGCATGGCGCCGGGCTGGCACACGTATTGGAAATTTTCGGGCGACGCGGGACTTCCTACCGAAATCAAATGGAACCTGCCTGCTGGTTGGAAAGTCGGCGAGATTCAGTGGCCGATTCCACTAAAGACAATCGATCCCGGCGACATCCAAACCTACGGGTATCAGGATGAGATCATGCTGGTTCAGGAAATCACGCCGCCCGCCAAGATCGACAATTCGACGATAAAACTTTCTGCGCAGGCCGATTGGTTAGTCTGCGAAAAAATTTGCATTCCTGGCAGCGCGAATCTCGACCTCGAGCTGCCAACATCGACAACGACTCAACCGAAGAACACCGATCTCTTCGCGCGCTATCTGCGTTTGGTTCCCAAGAAATTCCCGGACGACACGGCCAAATCGAGTTGGAGCCGCACCGGCAACGATCTGCATTTAAAAATTACGAGCGAGGAGATCCCGAACTACCAGAACCTCGATTTCTTTCCGATACCGCAGAGCAACAACATCGTCGTCGGTCATCCGAGCGTCGAATCGCGCAAGGGTAACGAAGTCACTTTCAAAATCCCGATCGAATCACTCGACAAGGCGTCATCGTCGATCCCAGGTGTCATCATCTTTTCGAAATTTCCGAACAGCAATGATCGAAGCGGCTGGGAATTCGGCGCGCCGCAAATCGCTGCTGCGGCAACCCAAATCGCGCAACCGTCGCACGGACTCGCTACCTTTCTGCTCTTTGGATTCATCGGCGGATTTATTTTGAATCTGATGCCGTGCGTGCTGCCCGTGATCTCGCTCAAGATTTTCGGATTCATCAAGCAAGCCGGCGACAGCCGCGCACAAATCTTCCGGAGCGGGATCGCGTTTTGCGCTGGCATTTTTGTTTGGTTCATCGCGCTCGCGTTGCTGCTCATCGCGCTGAAGGGTGCCGGTCGAGATGTGACCTGGGGCGGGTTTCAATTCACGAACGCGCATTTCGTTCTCGTCCTCAGCGTTATCGTTCTTGTGTTCGCGTTGAATCTTTTCGGCGTCTTCGAGATTTCGCTGCCGCAAAGTTTGCAGCGCGGAATGCTCTCGAGCGCCGACCGAAAAGACAATCTCGGTTCGTTTTTTCAGGGAGTATTCGCAACCGTTCTCGCTACGCCATGCACGGCGCCATTCCTCGGAACCGCTCTCGGGTTTGCATTCACTCAATCGGCGCTCGTTATCCTCGCGATGTTCGTCGCCGTCGCCGCCGGAATGAGCGCGCCTTATTTTTTGCTCACTGCGCAACCGGCATGGATGAAATTTCTGCCGCAGCCCGGCGCCTGGATGGTGCACGTGAAACAATTCATGGGCTTCCTTCTGCTCGCGACGCTGCTCTTTCTACTTTACGTCCTCGGCGCGCAACGCGGACTCGACGGCGCGATCTGGGCCAGCTGCTTTCTGTTAGTCATCGCCATCGCATGTTGGATGAAAGGCGCGTTCATCGTTCCGACTTCGTCCGCAACGAAACGAATCGTCACGGTCGCGCTCATAGTCGTAATCCTGCTCGCCTCCGGTTTCTATTTCATCGGCGACAAGTTTGAATCCTCGAAAATCGACATCGCGCAAAACGCGCCGGGCGGGGACTGGCAAGCGTTCACTCCCGAAAAATTGCAAAGCGAGCGCGACGCCGGTCACGCAGTGTTTGTCGATTTCACAGCAGCATGGTGTTTGACCTGCAAGTTTAACGAGAAAGCGGTACTCGAGACCGCGGATGTTCGCGACGCATTCCAACGGCACGGTGTCGTGAAATTGAAAGCCGATTGGACGAATGGCGACCCGGCGATCACGAAATTGCTTCAACAATTTGGCCGGCCCGGTGTCCCATTATACGTGCTTTATCCAGGGAAATCGGAAGCGCCGTTTGTATTTCCGGAATTGCTCACTAAAAATATTCTCCTCGATAAGCTCGAAACCATCGTAATCGCTTCACGCTAATTTATGAAAACAAAACTAATCCTCACCGCAATCACCACACTTATCGCCGGCGCGCTTTACGCCGCCGACATACCGCCGGTCGGCAGCGCCGCGCCCGAGTTCGCGCTCAAGGACACGAAAGGCCAGAGCCATTCGTTGAGTCAATACAAAGGCAAATACGTCGTGCTCGAATGGTTCAATCCGGAATGTCCGTTCGTGAAAAAACATTACGGCAGCGACAACATGCAAAAGCTGCAAAAACAATTCACCGACAAAGGCGTCGTCTGGCTGACGATCGATTCCTCGAGCGAAGGCGCCGAGGGTTATCTCACCCCGGACGCGGCCGACAAAGTCATGAGCCAATGGAAAACGCACATGACTGCGCTCTTGCTCGATCCTGATGGCACCGCCGGCAAAGCTTATGGCTCCAAAAACACGCCGAACATGGTGATCATCAATCCGGAAGGCAAAATCGTTTACGAAGGTGCGATCGACAGCAAAGCGTCACCGAACCCGGCCGACATTCCGGCTTCGACCAATTACGTGAAGAACGCGCTCGAAGAATCACTCGCCGGCAAACCGGTCTCCAACGCGCAGACGAAACCGTACGGCTGCTCGGTGAAGTACAAATCGTCGTAGAAAATCGAAATTTGAGTCTGAGAGCGGCGGTCGTGTGACCGCCGCTTTTGTTTTAACTACGTCTCGCGCCAAGTCGCCACGCAAGTCGCATGATCGACAATGGCGTGATCCGGACGAGGAACATGCCGAGTTTCATAAATGCGCCGGGAATCACGAGCGGTTTGTTCGCCTCAATCGCAGCGAGCGCATCACGCGCCGTCTGCTCGATCGAAACGTAAATGAATTCGGGTCCGTGTTCCGGTTCGCCTCCCGGTCGCGCTGCTACGTCTCCGAATTCGGTGTGGACGGGCCCGGGGCACAGCGCCGTCACAGTGACGCCGCTGTTGTCGAGTTCAGCACGCAACGCTTCCGTGAAACTGTTTACGAACGCTTTGGTTGCCGCATAAACGGTCATGCCTGGAATTGGCAAAAAGCCGGCCGATGAGCTGACGTTCAAGATTGCGCCGCGCTGTCGCTCGATCATCCGCGGAAGCACCGCGCGCGTGAGGAAGGTAAGCGCGGCGATGTTCACTTGAATCATCCGATTGTCACGCTCGATGTCGCTCGTTGCGACCGGGCCGTAATCGCCGAGGCCGGCATTGTTGATCAGAAAATCGATGTCGATCTTGTTTTGCTCGAGCCAACGAACCAACTCCTCGATCTGCGATTTGTCGCAAAGATCGACAACGCGCGAGTGAACTTGAAGCTGCGCGTTGTGATTACGAAGTTCGTCTCGTAATTCGTTCAGTCGTTGCTCGCGTCGCGCAACGAGCACGAGCGTGCGCGCGCGTTTCGCCAACTGCCGCGCAAACTCGCGACCAATCCCAGCCGACGCGCCCGTGATGAGTGCGGAACAGCCGTCCAGTTTCATTCAAGCACGAATGGACACGAATAGACACGAATCACAAACAACTTGCTGTCCTTCGTGTTCATTGGTGTTAATTCGTGGTTAATGAACGTTTTGGTCACCGGCGGCGCGGGTTTCATCGGGTCGCATTTGGTCGAGCGGCTGCTCGCCGACGGTCACAGCGTCGCGATCGTTGACGACTTCAACGATTACTATGATCCGCAAATCAAGCGCGCGAACATTTCCGTGGTCGCCAAAGATATCGCGGTGCACGATGTCGATCTTCGCGATGGCAGCAAAGTCGCCGAGCTGTTTAGAAACCAAAAGTTCGACGCGGTTTTCCATCTCGCTGCGCGCGCGGGGGTGCGGCCGTCGATTCAACAACCGCAACTTTATTACGACACAAACGTGGCCGGCACGCTGCATTTGCTCGAAGGCGCGCGAACGAGCGGGGTCGAGAGATTCATCTTCGCGTCGAGCTCGTCAGTATACGGCGCGGCCAAACGTGTGCCGTTTTCAGAAGAAGAACATCTCACGCAAACGCTGAGTCCTTACGCGGCGACGAAAATTGCGGGCGAGTTTCTCTGCTCGACCTACTCGCACCTTTACAAATTGCGGATCGTCGCGCTGCGCTACTTCACCGTTTACGGCGCGCGGCAGCGGCCCGACCTCGCGATCCACCAGTTCACGCGAAAGATTTCTGCCGGCGAACCGATCGATCAGTTCGGCGATGGCTCGACACGCCGCGATTACACTTACATCGACGACATCATTCAAGGGACGATGGCGGCGTTGAAATACGACGGGCCGACATTCGACGTTTTCAATCTGGGCGAGAGCGACACGATTCAGTTGAAGGATTTGATCTCGGCGATCGAGAAGGAGCTCGGCAAGAAGGCGAAGATCAATCGCCTGCCCGAGCAACCCGGCGACATGCCGCTGACCTGCGCCGATATTTCGAAAGCGAGAAAACTGCTCGGTTATGATCCGAAAACGAAATTCGAAGAAGGTCTGCCGAAGTTCGTCGATTGGTTTTTGAAATCGCGCACGGCGAAATGACGTAGTCATCCTGAACGGCGTGAACGATCTCTCATAAGCTTCGTGGATCACACGATTTACTTTGTGTGACGCAAGCTCCGAGTGTGAGGTCCCTCGCTTGCGCTCGGGATGACCACGCTGGGTGATTGAAGAAGTCGACGCGACGTCGCACAATCACAGCGCAGATGGAAAATCTCCCATTCGATCAGCGCGCGTGTTTCATCGCCGGGCAGGCGAAATCGGGAACGACGTTGCTCGCGGCGTTGCTCGACAATCATCCGGAGCTTCTCGTGCTGCCGCAGGAAACGGCGTACTTCCCAACCGTTCTCAAAAAATACGGGAGCGCCGGCCGGCGAGCGCAGTTTGATTATCTAACGAAACAATCTTTCTCGCGCGTTTTGTTCGGCGGCGAACCGAAGTGGCGCGAGCACGAATACAAAGATTTTCCGCAGAAAAAATTTCTCGAAACGTTCGAGCGCGTCGCTTTCGATCCGGCGAACGCGCAACGGGACTTGCTCGCTGTCATGGCGGAGGCGTACGCGGAAGCGATCGGCACAGCGCTGAATCGAGTGAAGCGCTGGATCGAGAAGACCCCGGCGAACCGGAATCACGTCGATGAAATCTTCGCGCGTTTTCCGGATGCAAAGTTGCTCCTCACCCTGCGCGATCCGCGCGCAATTCTCGCGACTCAAATCGCACTGGAGAAAACACGCCAGACAAAACGCTTCTCGGTTTACTACGTGATCGCGCACTGGCGAGTCGCTGCGAAATTGGCGAAACGAATTCGCGCCGGAGACGTTGGGGGTTTGTTTATGCAGTTCGAGCAGCTTGTGAGCGAACCCAAAAGCGTGATGAAAAAGGTCTGCGATTATCTCGAGATCCAGTTTGATCCCGAGATTGTTTTGACGCCGACAAAAATCGGCGAGGCGTGGGGAGGGAATTCAGCCGCGCAAGTCGAGTTCTCTCAGATCAGCGCCGAGCCGGCGTCGCGTTGGGAAAATGAATTATCGGAGGACGAGATCGGTTGGGTGGAATGGCATTGCCGCGATCTGATGCCGGAGTTTGGCTATGCTCCGCGGCTCGATTCACGCAAACCGACGCATTTTTTGAAGCCGATTCCGCAAGAACGCCCCCGCGAATACTTGAAGTCGCGGCTCTACTCGATCCGCGACCGGTTGAGTCGCCGTTAAGATCGAGATTCGCCCGGCAAAAACCGCCCCTTGCAAAGACAAGGGCAGCGGGCGATAATCGGGCCGTAGATGCCGGGGATCTGATTCGATCTCGCATCCGTTCGAAGCTAAAAAGTATGAAGCGAGGTTCGTCATCTTCGCGATTCGATTGGCTGACCGAAACCGGTTGCGTCTTGAAACGATTCTATTCCCGGCACGAGGAGTCGGAGTTTCCATCGGCGCCACAGAATGCTTGCTATTCCAGGGGTTCGCGCGCCGCGGACTGTGCATCATCGGATGCGCTCCGCTCATTTAACAATTGGGTAATCATTGAGGACAAACATGAACTCGTATCAACCGGGGAGACGCCAGCGTCATGGACGCGGCCGGTCTCGACGTCGGGGCGGACGCGGGCGCTTTCAAGATCAGCGCGAACGTCAGCACACTCCGAAGCAGCAGCAAACATTTTGGCAACGCATCGTCGCATTTTTCAGTGGCAACGACGGCGGCCAAAGAAAACCAGTCACGCAATCGCGTAACGGCCAACAGCAACATCAACAACAACGACCGCAAGATCAGCGCGAACAACGCGAGCCACGGCCGCAACGCAAACCTGAGTCCGTCGAGGTCACTTCGCCGCGTCTTTACGTCGGCAATTTGTCCTTCGATGCGACCGAGAGCGATCTCTTCGAGCTTTTCAACGGCGTCGGCCACGTGCAGAACGCCGAAGTGGTGAGCTATCGCCACAACCAGCGTTCGAAAGGTTTCAGCGAAGCGCGCGGTGGAGGAATTGCACGATAAAGAATTCCTCGGGCGCAAGCTCGTGGTCAGCGGCGCGAAATCGAGCGAGCACGCGCACGAATAATTCGCCTTTGTGATTTTAGTCGGGAGACGAAGCGCTGATTAGGCGCGCGTCTCCCGTTTTTTTATGCGCGACGTCTTCTTCATCGTCGGGCCGACTGCGACCGGCAAATCGGAGATCGCGGCTGATGTCGCGCGCGCCCTCGACGCTGAAATTGTCAGCGCAGATGCGTTTCAGATTTATCGCGGCCTCGCTTTGCTGAGCGCCAAACCGGACGCCGTGACACTTGCGAAAGTTCCGCATCATCTCATCGGCACGATGTCGATCTTGGAAGAGATGAACGCGGAGAAATTTCGGAAGCTGGCATTGCGGGCGATCAGCGAAATTCACTCGCGCGGCAAACTCGCGATCGTTGTCGGCGGAAGCGGTCTCTACATCAAAGCGCTCACGCACGGATTGTCGGACGCGCCGGTGGCCGATCCGGATTTGCGCGCCCAATTGAACGAGTTCAGTCTCGCCGATTTGGAAAAGAAGTTGCGCAAGGTCGATCCGAAAACATCGGTCGATGTAAAGAATCGCCGGCGCGTCGTTCGCGCGATCGAGGTTTGCGTGCTGAGCGGCAAACCCGCATCCGCGCAACGCACTGCCTGGAATTTCGATGCCATGCCTGATGGCGTGTTCTTATTTCGCGATCGCGACGATCTTTACCAACGAATCAACGCCCGCGTGGAAGGGATGCTCGAGGCCGGTGTGATACAAGAAGTGCGCGCGGCCGGTGCGATGGGCGACACGGCGTCGAAGATGATCGGTTTGCGCGAAATTCGTGAGGTGCTCGACGGGAAGATGTCGATCTTGCAATGCGTGGCCGCGATTCAACAAGCGACTCGGCGTTATGCCAAAAGGCAGTTGACCTGGTTTCGGGGGCAAACTAATTTTCAATCGCTGAATTTGTCGGAGCTAAGCCACGTCGAAGCTGTAGAACGTATTTCGCATTTCGCGAAAACGCCGGGAGTAACGCAGGGGAATGATTGAAACTCGTCCGAAAAAAAATCACGAGCGCGCCCTTTTAATCGGTTTGGAGAAGCAAGGCGTCTCGAAATGGGACCTGAAAGATTCGCTCGAAGAGCTGGCGGAGCTCGCGAGTTCTGCCGGCGCGGAAGTGGTCGACACCGTCACTCAAAAACTCGAGCGGCCGACCGCGCCGTACTACATCGGCAAAGGGAAAGCGGAATCGCTTAAACCGGCGTTGCAAGATCGACAAGTCACGTCGGTGATTTTCGATGATGAGGGAAGGCCGATTGCAGATCGAACTCGCGCAATTGCAATACTTGCTGCCGCGACTAACGCGGATGTGGCATCACTTGTCGCGCCAAACCGGCGGAATCGGGACCCGCGGTCCGGGAGAAACGCAGTTGGAAGTCGATCGTCGCCGCGTGCAGGAACGAATTTCGCGATTGGAGCGCGAGCTCGAATCGGTTCGCAAAACGCGCGCAGTGCAACGACAAGGTCGCAAGCGTCATCAATGGCCGGTCGCGGCCGTGGTCGGTTACACAAACGCCGGCAAATCGACGTTGTTGAATTTGCTGACCGGCGCCGACGTTGTCGCCGAAAACAAATTGTTCGCCACGCTCGATCCGACAACGCGCAGCTTCACCTTACCAAACAAACAGCGCGTCCTGCTAACCGACACGGTAGGATTTTTGCGAAAACTTCCGCACACGCTGATCGAATCATTCAAAGCCACCCTCGAAGAGGTGAGCGAAGCCGATTTGCTCATTCACGTTGTCGATCTTTCGCACTCGCGGGTAGACGACCAGATCGAAGCGGTCGAGAGCGTGATCAAGGAATTGAACGCGCATGGCAAGCAAACGATGATCGTCTTCAACAAGAGCGACAATTTGCAGAAACGCGAGCTGATCGATGTTTAAAGCGTAAACAAACTGGTGGCCGCATTGCAGGAAGCGCTGAGCGCATGGCGGCTGCGTTCGCGTTTCAGAATTCCGGCAAGCGAATCGGCGCTCATCGCGGAGATTCATCGCGTCGGTCACGTGCTCGAATTAACGTACGACGGCAACGATGCTGTCATTGTCGCGCACGTTCCCCCGGAACTGAGTCAAAAACTGGCGGCCTTCGCGGAGTAGTTGCATCATCTCGCCCGTTCGGTAGAGCGAAGCATGCAATGGGTGCGCAAGACTCTGAATTCTGTAGGGCTGAAAGACTGGCCCGTCGCGCGCAAGATTGTCGTGGCGGTGATCGGAAGCACGATCGTTTTGTTCGGCATTGCCCTTATTTGCCTTCCGGGTCCAGGATCAATCGTCACCCCATTGGGTTTGGTTGTGCTCGCGAGTGAATTCGCGTGGGCGCGCTGGCTTTTGCGGCGCGGAAAAAAGATCGTCAGGAAAACGAAGGGGAAATTGAAAGAAACCGTCGAATCC
>QHOZ01000133.1:0-424 GCA_003219495.1 Verrucomicrobiota bacterium
GCAAGCGAAAGAAAAGAAACACGAAGAAGAAAGCCTGAACAGTTCCGATGTGCCGGAAGCGGTCCAGAAGGCTGCGGAGAAGCAAGCCAAAGGCGGATCGATCACGCGCTGGGAAAAAGAGGGATCGAACTACGAGGCCGTTGTGAGCAAAGACGGCAAGGAATGGGGTTACAAGTTCGACGCGAATGGGAAAATGCTCGGCAAACATTCGGAAGCTGCTGAAAAGGGAGAAAAAGGCGAGAAGGGCGAGAAACACTAATCCGAAGCTGTTGCGGTTCTGCCTCGACAATCGTCCGGGGCAGAACTAGCAACGCGCAGTGAAAACGTTATCACTCGTATGCGCGATCTGCTGCGCGAACATCGGCATCGCATCGGCCGCGCTCGATGGCGCGAAGATCGACCAGATCACCGGGCTCAAAGGCAA
>QHOZ01000133.1:454-3409 GCA_003219495.1 Verrucomicrobiota bacterium
GTGGGCCGCGTTTACCGGTTCAAATGAGAAGGCGATGATGATGGGCGACACCGTCCTCTTCCAAGATGAAGTCAATCCAGTGATGTCGGCCGCGCTTGAGAACGGGCTGAGCGTGACCGCGCTGCACAATCACTTTTTCTTCGACGAGCCGAAGGTTTACTTCATGCACATCGAAGGTGGAGGCAACGTGGAGCAATTGGCCGCAGCCGTTCGCAAGGTTTACGACAAGGTCAAAGAGATTCGCGCCGCCGACCCGAAACCGAAGAACACTTTCACTCAGAAGTCGCTCGCGGAGAAAAGCTCGATCACGCCGGCGCCTTTAAATGAAATCTTCGGCCTGCAAGGGGAAGTAAAAGACGGAATGCTGAAATTCAGCATCGGTCATAAGGCGAAGATGCATGATTTCGATATCGCGAACGATATGGGCGTCAATACGTGGGTCGCTTTCGCCGGCACGGACGACAACGCGATTGTCGACGGCGATTTCGCGGTTGAGGAAGAGCAGTTGCAGACCGCGCTCAAAACTCTGCGTCGCAATGGAATTAACATTGTAGCGATTCATCAACACATGACGCACGAAACTCCGCGTATTTTGTTTTTCCATTACTGGGGGCGCGGAACGGCCAAAGCTTTGGCGCGTTCGATTCAAGACGCATTAATGATCACCGGTTTACTTGGCGGGCGGCCGCAAACGCAAAATTGAACCGGTTGCTAATTAGTTTTGCGATCGGGCTGTGCTACGCGACTGCGCTGGCGGATGAGCCTTACAAATTTCTAAACGAAATCCCGATCGGCGGTGAAGGCGGTTGGGACATTCTGACAATCGATTCAGCGGCGCAGCGGCTTTATCTCTCGCACGCCACAAAAGTTGTCGTTGTCGATCTTAGCGCGAACAAAATCGCCGGAGAGATCGCGGACACGCCGGGAGTTCACGCGTTCGTCGCCGTTCCCGAATTCAACCGCGGTTTTTCATCCAACGGGAAAGAAAACAAAGCGAGCGTTGTCGATCTTACGACGCTGAAAACCATTTCTAAGATCGACACCGGACAAAACCCGGACGCGATCGTTTACGAACCGAAACGCAAAGAGCTTTACGTTTTCAATCACACCGGCAATTCCGTGACTGTGATCGCTGCGGGAGATGCAAAAGTTGTCGCGACAATTTCGCTTCCCGGAAATCCGGAATTCGCAGTGGCCGATAAAAATGCCGGGCGCGTCTACGTGAACATCGAAGATAAAAGCGCAGTCGCGGTGATCGACAGCGCGAAGCATGAAGTGATCGCGAATTGGCCGCTCGCGCCGGGGGAAGAACCGACCGGCATTGCGCTCGACGCGGCGCATCATCGTTTGTTCGCGGCCTGTCACAACAAGATGATGGTGATGCTCGACACGGAAAGCGGCAAAGTGATCGCAAATGTTCCGATCGGCGCCGGCACGGACGGCTGCGCGTTCGACGATGCGGCGCAGCTCGCATTCGCGTCGTGTGGTGAAGGCGTGGTAACGATCGCGCACGAAGATTCACCGGAGAAATTGTCGATCTTACAAACGTTGAAAACGGAACGCGGCGCGCGCACGATCGCGCTCGATCCAAAAACGCACCGGATTTATTTGCCGACCGCGCAGTTTCAGCCGCCACCCTCGCCATCGCCGGGTCAATCTCCCGCGCGGCCGACGATCGTGCCGAACACATTCAAGCTTTTAGTTTACGGGCCGAGCGAATCGGCGAACCATTAGCGCGTGCGACGATTAGCAGTTGCCGGTTTTGTTTTGTGCCTGGCGCGGCTCGCATGCACACAAGGCGGCCCGCCGATGATCACTGACGATCCCGGCACGCCTGGCGATCGGAAATGGGAAATCAATCTCGCGATCGCGTTCGAACATCGCGACGGCGAAACTTCGCTCGATTTGCCGGCGATCGATCTGAATTACGGAGTCGGTGAGCGCATTCAGCTCACGCTTCAAACCGCGCCGGTCTTGTTGAAACGCGAAGATCACGGCCCGGTCGGCGGACTTGGCGGAACGGAAGCGGCAGTGAAATGGCGATTCCTCGATGAAGAAAAGAGCGGCTTCGACGTCTCGATGTTTCCGAGAATTATTTTCAACGTCACACAATCATCAGTGCGCCGCGGACTCGCCGAAGATGGCACGCGATTCCAAATTCCCTTTCAAGCGTCGAAGAGTTTCGGACGATGGCATATCGATGGAGAATTCGGACCCCTCGCGAGCAGTATTGGCCGGAGCGAATGGATTTATGGGGTCGTCGGCGGTTTCGAGGTAACGAAACAGACCATGTTGATGGCGGAGCTGCACGGGACATCGCGAATGAATTTCGATCGCGATACGTTGGCGGCGAATTTTGGGATTCGCCAACCAATAACCGAGCGCTGCATTTTCATTGGCTCGTTAGGCCACGAAGTCCGCACTCCGGAAGATGAGCCGCTCGCGCTCATCGGCTACTTCGGCGTGCAATTGCTCTATTGAATCGAATCAGTGCGCCTTTGAAGCGGGACGCTGCGGAAAAATCAAAATCAAGGCGACGATCACGACCAGCAGCGAGAGCGACGCGGTGTAGCGGCTGAGCGCGAGCCCGCCCTGCGCGTGCGGTTTGTCGAGAAAATCGCCGACGACGGCGCCGAGGGGACGCGTCAGAATGAACGCGGCCCAAAACAAAATCGCGTGCGAGATGCTCGTGAAATAATAAAGAAGCGCGCTCACCAACAACGCGCCGCCGAAAATCGCAGCCGCGCCGAGATATCCCATATCGTTCGTGTCCGCGACCCAATCGCCTAGCGCGGTGCCGAGCGTTTGCGAAAACATGATCGTGACCCAGTAAAAAATTTCGACCTTCGGTGTGCTGACCGTTTCGACCGAAATGCTTCCAGTCGAAAAACGCCACACCAGAAGCGACGCAATGACCAGGACGAGCAGAATTGTCGATCCGCCGGTGTAACCGAT
>QHOZ01000133.1:3506-16597 GCA_003219495.1 Verrucomicrobiota bacterium
TTTCGCTTCGTCCGTCGTTTCGCCAAGCCACGACATCGTGACCGCGTCGCCGCCGGTTTCACCCAACGTCGTCGCCAGGATCTTGATGATCCAGAAGATAAGCGTCACTTCCGGCACCTTGGCGACGATGTCGATCTTCGAGTGGTTGCTGGCCATGCGATTAATGATCGCCGCTCGGCGGACGAAAAGCTGCGACATTTTCGTTGGACGGCGGCTTGAATTAATCGCGCAATTCCGCCAAAACTCGACCCGTGCCGCCTTGGAAATCGTTCGCGGAATTCTTCGGCCTGAAGCGGAACCTCGCGATTCTGCTTCTCGCGATTTTCATCATCGGCGCGGGCGAAGAACTTTGGATGCGGTTCGTCCCGAAATATCTGCAAACGCTCGGCGCGAGCGTTTTCGTGATCGGTCTCTACGACGCATTGCGTACATTACTCGGCGCGATCTACGCCTACCCCGGAGGCGTCGTTGTCGATCGTTGGGGACATCGGCGCGCGTTTCTCGCGTTCAACCTCGTTTCGATAATCGGTTACGCGCTTGTGCTTTTAATTCCGCATTGGGGCGCGGTCATCGTCGGAATGTTTTTGTTTCTCTCCTGGAGCCCTCGAAGCGAACCGGCACTCGATGGGCATCGGCGTGCAAATGATCATGCGACGATTGCCAATCATGATCGCGCCGTTTTTCGTCGGAATATTGATCGATCACTTCGGCGTTGTCGGTGGCGTTCGCATCGCGCTGGTGATTTCAATTTTGCTTTCGGCCGGGACAATATTCGTTCAGCGCCAAATAGAAGACGATCCGAAGCCGGAGAGCGCTGCGAAAGAGAGCATCAATCTTTGGCAAAGCTTGCGCGCGTTCAATTCGCCGATGCGACGATTGCTCTTGAGCGACATCCTGATTCGATTTTGCGAACGGATTCCGTACGCGTGGGTCGTGATTTTCGCGATGGATTACATCGGCTTGAGCGCGAAGCAGGTCGGCGTGCTCATCACCGTCGAGATGCTCGCGGCGACGCTTTGTATTATTCCGTCGTCTTACCTTGCCGATCGCTACGGCCGCGAGCGGTTCGTCATCGCCACGTTCATCATGTTTGCGATTTTTCCTTTAAGTCTCATGGCGTCGCGTAATTTTGCGGCGCTCACAATCGCATTCACGATTCGCGGATTTAAGGAATTCGGCGACACCTCGCGCAAAGCGCTCATCATCGGTTATTGCGATCCCGATCGCTGCGGGCAAATGGTGGGCGCCTATTATTTAGTACGCGACCTCATCGTCAGCCCGGCCGCAATCCTCGGCGCGTATCTTTGGCTCCAAGGCGCGGCGCTCAATTTCCTCGCCGCTGCCGGCGTCGGAATTCTCGGCACAATTCTCTACATCAAAACGATCCGCGACCAGCGCATGAACGAACTCGAAGACATGAAAGAAGAAATCTCGCGCCGGAGATTTCGTTAGATGGCAACCGACAGCTCCGTTCACTATTACCGATTCAGTCGCTTAAAAATTCTCTTTAACTGTCCAATATGGTATGGCCAATGAACGGTTAACATAGTTTCCACACTCAGCGAGATCCTTTCTGCTCATCTTCTTTTTGATCAGAGAGCGTTCGACGATTCCTCTTAGCTCGGGCAGTTCAGCGTAAATCTCAGCGCAATTAAACGCCAAGTCGCTCGCGTTGCGCGAACCAAACGTGGGCTCTAGGGCGTCGTACAGAGCAGCCATTGTCTTGCTAACCACGCGCACATGTTCAGCGACGGCTTTGCGAGTCCTTCTCATTCCGTTTTGCAACTTTCCGGGGATCGTCTTTCTCAGCGCGCCTTAACGTTGAACACTTCTACTTCGAAAGCGGCGGCACGTCGCTCGGGTCGTTGAGATATTCCCAGCGTTGCAACGAGATCGGGACGTTGCCGTTTTTCCAAAGGAAATCGTGAAACGCGCGCAGACTGAAGCGGTCGCTTTGTTTCATTCGCGCTAAGGCGAGAAATTTCACGATTTGTAATTTGCCGATCTGGTAATCGATCGCCTGCCCCGGTCCAGTCGCGAACGCGATCGCTTCCTGGCGCGCGGTCTCCTGATCCATCGGCACTTTGTCGTGCAAATATTTCGCGGCGTCATCGAGCTTGAACTGGCCGAGCGCGAGTTTCACATCGACTTCTACGCGCAGCGCGCGCAGCCGCATGAAATTGCAAATGATCTCGCGCGTGTGCGGGCTGTCGTCGAACAACCCGGCCTCCATCATCATTTCCTCCGCGTAAAAGCCGAGTCCCTCGTTCGGACCGGAATCGTAATAATGACGGCGAATCGGGTTCTCGTGTTTCCAGGAAAGGCAAAGTTGGAAATAGTGGCCGGGAATTCCTTCGTGCACGCAGATCGGGCGCGGATCCATCGCAGTGGCGCGCCAGAAATATCCGAGATTCGGCGAGGGCTCGGGAACGTAGCGAATGCAGTTCTCATTCAAACGCGACGGCGAAGTGAAATCGTCAGTCTCGGTAAAACCGACCGCGCGCAAATACTCCGGCGTCTCGCGGAGCGTCCAATGCTGGATCCAATCGGGAACGGTGACAATGTCGTGACTCTCGAGAAATTCGCGGACTTGTTTCTCTTTCGTAGCGGCGTCTTTGATCCAGTTGTCGAGGTTGTCCGCGATCTTTAACGGCGGCACGTTTTTGTTTCGATTCGTTTCGTACGCTTCAAACGCAACCGCGCGGCTCCACTCTTGTTGACCCATCGCCAGAAGTTCTTCGGGCGAATACGGCATGAGCGCGACGTTTCGTAAAAACCAAACGTAAGCGTCGCGGTCGAGCGCGGTCTCGTTTGGCAGTGACGGAATCATTTGCTGCAAATGCTGGTGGAATTTTTCGAGCGCATCGGCGGCGCGATCGGTCGCGGCGTAAAGATCCTGTTCTTTCAACGTTGTCGATCTTGCGAGCGCGCTGGCCATCTGATGCAAATGCGGGCGAACGTTTTCGAGCGCTTGCGCGGCGACGCGCGCGAACGGTGCCGGCGGCTTCTCCAAATTCTGCATTCCTTGATCGACGATCGAAGGAATGTTGTCGATCCGTGTCAGGATCTCGCGACTGCGCGCTTCATCGTAAGGCGCGGGAACGGTCAGCGCTTCGACGAGCGCGGTCAGCGTTTGCGAAATGTAAAATGTCGGATCGCGGCGCCAACTCGGATTCACTTCGAGCTCCCAACGCACGCGCGCCAGCGCCGATCCGATCAAGCGATAATCGACCTGCTTGTCGATCGGCCATTTGCTCGCGTCGATTTTTTTCCAGCGCGATTCGAATGCGGCCAAATCTTTGCCTCGCTTATCGATGCTCGCGCGCGACCAATCACGAACGCCCCCTGGCCGCTCCATGCGCGGCACATCATCGCCGTTAAACGGCGCGAATTTTGCGCGCCAGCTCCAGAAATCGTCCGCGAGTTTATTCAGCGCGCTAGTGTCCTGGGCGCGCAGCGAGATCGACGCCGCGATGAAAAGTAAAATCGTGAAAAGTTTTCTCATGCCGTTTCAATCCGCGTTCTGGCGAACGGTGATGACATTGGGTGTTTTATCGGGGCGATACATTGATGCGCCATAAAAAATCGCGGCCGCTTTCGGTTTCGCGTAACGAACGTTCTGAAGCTGGGCGTCCCAATGCTCGATGTACGAGCAGTTCGCCGTTTTGCTCGTGCCCGAAATAGGCACATAACGATTTTCGGTGAGCGCGAGAAAGTTCGGCTCGCCGGGCAACGGCACGGGCGCGGCCCAGTTGCGTGACAATCGAACGAAACGCGGCCCGTTCAGATCGAGCGCAAAGGTGGTGTCGCCATCGGTGCTGTTCAGATGCAAACTGAAAAAGGCGACGCGCAACAAACCGTCGAAGAGAAATTGTCGCTCCGGATTTTGCCTCTCATGGAGAATTTCATACACGCCGAAGAATCCGGGCAACGCGCCGAAGTCGGCCTGGATTCCAGTTTTCAAATAACGCAGCACGTAATGTTTGCCGTGGCGCTCGCCGTTTGCCTGATCGTCGGGATCGCTCGGATCTTCGCGTAAAATTAATTCCACCGAACCGTCTGGCGCCTTGCAGGTTTTTCGTTCGCCGATCATGCCGGCGCCGGCAGGAGATGCCGACGGCGACGGCGCTAAGTCCGCCGGATTCGAATCGCGATTCGTAAAATACGGCGACGTTTTGGATTTTTCGTACCAATCCGGCGCGGCCTCGAGTTTCCCAGCAGGCCCGCCGAGCGGATGCGCAATCCAAAATTCCAGCGGCGCGCCTTCTTTCTCGCGCGTGAACGCGATCGTTTCGCCGTCCGGTGCGAATACTGGATCGACATCCTGCCCGGAGTTTTCGCTCGTGAGCTGGCGCAGGAATTTTCCATCGTCTTTATATAAGTACAGATGCGAATGGCTCGTGCCTTCGGATTGCAAATAGCGGATCGCGACGACGATTTCCGACGCGGCGCGAAGATCGATCGCGATAAATGCACACGCGACAGCGATCAAAACTCGCGCAAGCAAACTCATTGGCGCAACGGCAGATCGATTGCGCTCGCGTGCTCGGCATCGTGATACACTTTTACATTCGCGGTCTGCGCGTCCTTCGCAGTCTCGTCAGCGACAACGCCGCCCGAGTTGTAATTCTTCTGCCAATTAATCGAATTTGGCGAGGTCACGACAAGCCGCAGCCTGCTGCCTTTCATTAAACGCCGGGCAACAACCAAGCCGGGATCGAAATCACACTTCACGATCTCGCCCGCTTTCACGAGCTTGCCTTCGCGCAACGATTCACGATAACGCAGCCGGCGACTATCACTCCACAGACCGATGCTCGTGCCGTCCGCCTGAATTTCGTAAAGATCCGCTTCAAGATCGACATCGGGTGTGTCGATTGAGACCCAAAGCGAAATTTTCGGACAACCAACCAGCGGCGTTTCCTTCGCGAGCGCTTCGGAGTGATAAATCAAACCGTCTTTGCCGATACTGAGCGGAAGTTTTTGATCGAGACCCGCCGTCTTGTCGTTGGATTCGACGCCTTCAACATTTTCGCCGCGACTCGTGTCCATCGGATCGTTCACGAATTGATCCGCGCCCTCCTTCGGTTTCGTTTCGGTCAAAAAACCGGAACGATAGACGCCGTTTGCGTCGCCGTTTTTGGAATCGAAGTAAAACGCTTTCGGATTCGCGATCAGATTTGCGTAGCTATCGGTATATTTCCATTCGCCGTTCGCGCCTGAATTTCCGGCGGCGAGTAAATAATAGGCGACTTGGTTTTTCAAAAATGCCGGCTTCGCGCCGTTCTTCATCCTCCAGTCGTACCACTGACGATGCAGATCATTCATATCGATGACCGCGCCCGGCCCGAACTTCACGCCGCCCACTTCATCGGTCGGCGTGCGCGTGCCGGGATGATCCCAGGGGCCGATCACCAGAAAATGCTTCGCGCGCACATCGGCCGGCGCGTTCGCGATGTGATCACGGTAGTACATCATCGCGCCCATCTCGTCGCCGTCGTATTGGCCGGTGATGGTGAGGGTCGGTAGCGCGATCTTCTTGAATTGATCAACCGACGGCGTCATCGCGTCGTAGTACGCGTCCGGCGTCGGATGTTTCAGAATTCGCTGAAAACTCGGTAACGGATTTCCGACGACGAGCGAGTCGAGCGTGCTGAAGGCGATGTGCTTTTTGTAAGCGTCGAGAAATTTCGTGCGCCAAAACTTCGAATCCCCGAACAGGTTTCCCTGACTCGCCTTGCCGCTGGTGTAGGTAAACCACTGCACGTCGTACGCGTAACCGATGTTGTTCAGAACCGGATAGTCATAGCCGGGATGCGCCGAAGCGACTGGAACGATGGTTGTCAGATGCGGCGGAAATTCTTTCGCGGTCGCCCATTGATCGAAGCCTGCGTAGGAACCGCCCCNNCATCGCGACTTTGCCGTCACAGAACGGTTGCTGCGCGAGCCATTCCACAACGTCGTGACCATCTTTTGGCTCTTGCGCGAACGGTTCGAAATCGCCGCCGGAATTTCCGCGGCCGCGAACGTCGACCAGCGCGAAGACGTAACCGTGCGACGCGAAATACGCACCGCGCGGATGATAACTGTCGGAAATGTAAGGCGTGAGAGTAAACACGACCGGCAGCTTTGCCGACGAACCTTCGGGCGTGTGCGGCAAATAAATCGTCGCGTTAAGGTCGACCTTATCGCGCATCGGAATTTTTACGCCCCAGCGAATATCGTAATCAGTGGCGGGCGGCGGCGTTGGCGAAGCGTCTGATTTCGGCTCGGGGGACGGACCCTTCGGCGGATTGGTTTGCGCGAATGCCGCGGGCAAGATCGACATCAAAACGAAGAGAGCGAGCGTTGATCGTTGGAGCATCCGCCCATTCAATCAAAGCCGTTGCGCGAGACAAGACCGCAGGTGGAGCGGCAGTCTTGCTTTGTCGCCGGAAAATTTTTATACCGTCGCAATGAACTTTCCTGCGCTCCTTCGATTCTCCCTGTTGATTGTGGCGGCCGCGATTTTCGCCAAGGCCGCGCCGGCTCCGGACAAAGTAGTTGTTCTCAAGGCCGCGCGATTGTTTGACGGAAAATCGAAAGCGCTTGTGCAGAACGGCGTCGTCATTGTTCAGGGAAACAAAATCGTGGATGCGGGAAGTAATTTGCCCGCGCCGGCTGACGCGCAGGTGATAGATCTCGGGGACGCCACGCTTTCGCCGGGGTTCATGGACGGGCACACGCATCTGACGCTCGATTTTTCCGGCAACTATAACGAACGCAGACTGCACGAGATCGACGAGAATGTCTCCGAGCACGCGATCAAGGCGACGCTCCACGCGCGAGCGACCGTTGAAGCCGGATTTACAACCGTGCGCGATCTCGGCAGTCGTTTTGTTGGCAGCAAAGAAATGGTTGATGTCGCGCTGCGCAACTCGATCAACAAAGGCGTGATCGTCGGACCGCGAATGTTGGTGGCGACATTCGGAATCGGCGCAACCGGCGGACATTTCGATCCGACTTCAGGATTTCGCGACATGCTCTTCGGACGCGAGCCGGATTACAGCGAAGGAATCGCGGACGGACCGGACGCAATCCGCAAAGCGGTGCGATTCGAAGTGAAGAACGGCGCGGATGTAATCAAGGCCGCGGTTTCCGGCGGAGTGCTTTCACTCGCGGACGAAGTCGACACCCCACAATTCACGCCCGCAGAAATGGTGGCGCTGGTGGACGAGACGCATCGGCTGCGAAAAAAAGTGGCGGTGCATTGTCATGGAGATCAAGCCGCGAAGGAAGCGATCGAAGCCGGCGTCGATTCGATTGAGCACGGGTCGTTTTTGAAACCGGAGACGCTGACGTTGATGAAAAACAAAGGGACTTATCTCACGCCGACGCTAATGGCGACCGAGTGGATCCTGGCAAAGATCGACAACTATCCGCCCGCGCTGCAAGCGAAGGCGAAAGCAGCCGGCGCTGCGCGATCGGAAATGTTCCGAAACGCAGTGAAGATGGGCGTTAAAATTTCATTCGGCACAGATGCAGCCGTTTTTCCGCACGGACAAAACGCAAAGGAGTTCAAGTTGATGGTTGATCTCGGTCTGCCGGCAATCGATGCGCTGAAGACCGCGACCGGAAATGCGGCCGATCTTTTCGGCATCGCGCAGAAAACGGGAACGCTTGAGAAAGGCAAATTGGCGGACGTGATCGCGATGGCGGGCGATCCGACGAGCGACATCACCGCGACGGAACGGGTTTCGTTCGTGATGAAGGAAGGAAAAATTATTCGCAACGGTCCGCCGGGCGCTTCGCCTGTCGCCGAGGCAGACGAAACGCCGACGGAGATTCCCGCTGACTGACCTAACCTAGCGATTGAAAGCTATCGCGACGCGAGCGGAATAAGTGTTCGAGTTGATGTAATAGAGCGAAACGCCGCCCGCGCCGTAAACCGGATAAAACGTGTAGGGCTGACCGTCGAAAAATTGCGGATCGTTCCAATCCACCGCGACCGGGCGCGAAACGTGGTAGGAACCGATTGCGACCGCGTCGGTGGAACTATTCCCGAAATCGATGGATCGCATATCGCGGAAGTCCCCGCGATTGTCGTAGTCCCGACCATTGTAAGGCGTGTGTCTCCAATTGCGCACTCCATTGGTAGGAAACCAATCGGAAGTGAACGCGTCACCAGCGCTTTGTCCGCCAGTTGGAATGATCGGACTGACGACGGTCCGAGTTCCTACCTGGTCAATGACCGCGGGTTGAACGTGATCTTCGCCAGCGAAGCGGTAGGAGTAGAATGCGATTTCGTAATCCAGACCGCCCCACTGGCTTAAATTGATTGGATGGCCAAACGCGACATCGAACACCACGACGCGGCGATGATGGCCAGGATGCTGCATCGGCTCATCCGAAGCCGCGCTCATCGGGTGGGCGTTCGCATTTTCAAACGTGGCCGCTTCGTCTTTCGAAACGACGAGCTTTGAATCGCGCAACGATTGGATCAGCGAATCGCTTGCCCCTTGCGATTTCAGAATTCCCTCCTGCGGTTGGGTCAACTGATGGAGGAGGTGGCGATCAGCAACGTCCTGCTTGATCTCGGCTTCGGGCTGGTGCATCCGAACCATGAGCGAAATCTCGCTGAAACCGATCGGGCGAGCGTGGAGTTGAGAGGTGAGAAGCAGGGCGGCGGCGGCTATCAAGTATCTATAATGAGTGGGGCTCTTCATACCCTCTGGTTTTACCAAGATCAGTAGAGATTTTGCAAGCTTAAACGGGCGTTCGCCGGCTCCAGAAAAGAGCTTTGACAGAGCTCGAGATGCCTTTATTGTGCGCTCCCCCAACCAACCGCAGGAGAGCAAAAGCTCGCTTGGACTGCAAAAGATTATGCAACAGAAACGCAGCAAACGTTACCGCGCGGCCGCCGAGCAGGTCGACCGCAAAAAGTCTTACAACCTCAACGACGCGGTCGCGACGTTGAAGAAATTTCCGCCGACGAAGTTCGACCAGACGGTCACCGTTTCGTTCCGGCTCGGTGTCGATCCAAAACAATCCGATCAAATGGTACGCGGCACCTGCGCGCTTCCTCATGGCAGCGGCAAAACGGTGCGCGTCCTCGTGTTCGCAGAAGGCGCGGCGGCGAAAGCCGCCAAAGAAGCCGGCGCCGAACATGTCGGCTTCGCGGATCTCATCAAGAAAGTGCAAGAAGGTTTTCAGGATTTCGATGTCGCGGTTGCAACGCCGGCCGCGATGGCTGAAGTGCGCAAACTTGGAAAAGTTCTCGGTCCGCGCGGATTAATGCCGAATCCTAAAGCCGGAACGGTCGCCGACGACACGGCGAAAGCGGTCCAGGAAGTAAAAGCAGGTCGTGTGGAATTTAAATTAGATAAGAACGGCAATGTCGCGGTGCCGGTCGGAAAATTTTCGTTCGAAGAACAAGCGCTGGTGGAAAACAGCAACGCGGTGATCGAGGCAGTGGTTCGTGCGCGTCCGGCGACAGCCAAGGGCCGGTACGTTGACGCGATGACGTTAAGCGCGACAATGTCGCCCGGCCTGAAACTTGATCCCTCGCCTTACCTCGCCGGCCAAGCAGCAGCCTAAAGGATCGACATCATGAGACCAGAAAAAGCGGACATTGTTAAAGAGCTCTCGGAAGACTTGAAGGAGTCGTCCTACGTGTTGGTGACCGATTACCAACACATGAAAGTCGACGACTTCAGCGAGCTGCGGAAACGCCTCGCGGCCGCAGGAGCGGAAGTTCACGTCGTTAAGAACAGTTTCTTGAAGCGCGCGATGACGGACGAACTCAGCGGTCAAACCGCCGTGATCACCGGTGAGAAGGACGTTGCTCCCGTGGCAAAAATTCTGAAGACGTTCGCGGGCGAATTCAAAAAAGCGATGTTGAAGCTCGGCTTCATCGATCGCAACGCGGTTTCGACAAAGGAAATTGAGCAATTGGCGGATTTGCCGTCGCGCGAAGTTTTGCAGGCGCAATTACTCGGATTGCTGCTCTCGCCCGCGACGAAGCTGGTCCGATTGTTCAACGAACCGGCCGCATCGCTCGCGCGATTGTTGAAAGCAAAAAGCGAAAAGGAGGGCGGCGCACCCGCGGAAACGCCGGCGTCATAAAAAATTTCTGTCGTGCGAGTGCGCGACGAAACAAACGAAACACTGTCCGGATCGTCAGCTGTCGATCTTAAATTTCCGGGAGCTCCCGGGAGCGGCAATTGGAGGAATAAAAAATGGCAGATACAGATAAAATAGTGGAGCAACTCAGCGGCCTGTCCGTTCTCGAGATTGCTGGATTGGTAAAACAACTCGAGGAGAAATGGGGCGTTAGCGCGGCGGCTCCGGTAGCGGTCGCGGCTGCTCCTGGTGCTGGCGGCGGCGCAGCAGCTCCCGCGGCGGAAGAGAAGACCGCGTTCGACGTGATCCTGAAGGAAATGGGCGCGAACAAGATCGGCGTGATCAAGGAAATCCGCGGCGCGGTGCCGGGACTCGGCTTGGCTGAAGCCAAGGCGTTGGTCGAAAGCGCTCCGAAACCAATCAAGGAAGGCGTGACCAAGCAGGAAGCCGAAGACATTAAGAAGAAAGTCGAAGCGGCTGGCGCGAAGGTCGAAATCAAATAACCGAAGTTTTTCAATCAGCGGCCGCCGCGCGAAAAAGCTTGCGTGGCGGCCGTTTTGTTTTAATCTCGGCGTTTGTTAGAAGTAGGGAGACTTATTTTTAACGCAGTTGCTGGAAAGTTTGTATTGGCAGCAGAACGGTGGAGTTCGATTTGACGAGCCGCCGTTTTGATGCCATTTTTGCACCCCTCGCTCTCCGGTTAAAGCCGTAAGCTCTTGTACGCATGCGGCCGCAATTTATTTGTGGGCTGGTGCGAGTTAACCCCGTTGCCTGGTGATTATGTCGGAAAAAAATTCGGAACGCATCCACTTCGGAACAATCAAGGAAGCCATCGAGCCTCCAAACCTCATTGAGGTCCAACTCAACTCCTACGTCGATTTCCTGCAAAAAGACACGCCCGCTTCAAAGCGGAAGAACCACGGCCTCCAAGCCGTGTTCAAGGAAGTCTTCCCGATCGAAAGCTATGACGAGAAAGCGGTTCTCGATTTCAGCCATTATGAAATCGGCGACCCGAAGCTGAGCGCTCTCGAAGCGCAGCGTGAAGGTCAAACTTTCAGCGCGCCGCTTCACGTCACCTTCCAGCTTCGCGAGGAAAAAGGCACGAAGGAAGAGAAAGTTTACATGGGCGAGATCCCGCTCATGACGCCGCAGGGCACGTTCGTAATCAACGGCGCCGAGCGCGTCGTCGTTTCGCAATTGCACCGCTCACCCGGCATCGCCTTTGAATCGACGATCCACCTTAATGGCAAGGTCCTGTACAGTTTTCGAATCATTCCGGACCGCGGTTCGTGGATCGAAGTGCAATTCGACACCGCCGATCTCCTCTACATTTATCTCGATCGCCGCAAACGCCGCCGGAAATTTCTGGCGACGACTTTCCTGCGCGCTCTCGGTTATGGCTCCGACGAGGATGTCATCAAACTCTTTTACAACATCGAGAACCTGAAACTCAGCGAGAAGCTCGACGAAGAAAAACTCGCGACGAAAGTCTTGACCGCCGAAGTCCGCGACGGTGAAGTGACCGTTGCCCGCGCGTTTGAACCGCTCACGCTCGCAACCGTGCGCCAAATCATGGGCCTCGGGATCAAGGAAGTTAAGATCATCGATATTTCCAACGACGACACGGTCGTCAAAGCGCTCCGCAAAGATCCGGCGCACGATCAGGAAGAAGCACTCAAGGATATTTATCGCCGTTTGCGCCCTGGCGATCCGCCGACGGTGGCGAACGCACGAGCGTTGCTCAAACGCTTGTTCTTCGATCCGAAGAAATACGATCTCGGTCGCGTTGGCCGTTACAAGATCAACCAAAAGCTCGGCATCGATGTCGATCTTACGGAACGCATTTTGACGGACAAAGATTTCATCGCCGCTATCAAATACTTAATTAACCTCCGCCGCGGCGAAGGCACGCTGGATGACATCGATCATCTCGGCAGCCGCCGCGTCCGCACCGTTGGCGAATTGCTCGCCAATCAGTGCCGGGTCGGTCTCGCGCGCACCGAACGTTTGGTGAAAGAGCGCATGACGTTGTTCGACATCAATGTCGACGGCATGACGCCCCAGAAATTAGTGAATCCGAAAGCGCTCAGCGCGGTGATTCGCGACTTCTTCGGCCGCTCGCAGCTTTCGCAGTTCATGGATCAAACGAATCCGCTCGCGGAATTGACGCACAAGCGGCGTTTGTCCGCGCTCGGACCAGGCGGTCTTTCACGCGATCGCGCCGGATTCGAAGTGCGCGACGTTCATCCGTCGCACTACGGCCGCATTTGTCCGATCGAAACGCCGGAAGGTCCGAACATCGGTCTCATCAGCTCGATGTCGACCTTCGCGCGGATCAACGAGTTCGGTTTCATCGAAACCCCGTATCGCAAGGTCCACAATGGTCGCGTCACGGACGACATCGATTATCTCACCGGCGACAAGGAAGAAAGTTTCCTCGTCGCGCAGGCGAACGCGGCCGTTGACGGACGCGGGCATTTCACGAGCGAAAAAGTTTCAGTGCGATATCGCGGTGACTTTTTAGAAGTCGAGCCGGCGAAAGTTCATTATATGGACGTTTCGCCAAAGCAGTTGGTTTCGGTGGCGGCAGGATTGATTCCGTTCCTCGAACACGACGACGCGAACCGCGCATTGATGGGTTCTAACATGCAACGCCAAGGCGTTCCGCTGATCGTTTCCGAGTCGCCGCTCGTCGGCACCGGTTTGGAGGGCAAAGTCGCGCGCGATTCGCACGCGGTCGTTCTCGCGATCGACAGCGGCAAAGTCGCTTCGGTTACGGCCGATCAGATCGTCGTGAGCAAGGACGGTCACGTTCCGGAACATCGCAAGAAACTGAAGAGCGATCCCGAGGAAGGACTTTACGTTTACGAATTGCGCAAATTCATGCGCTCCAACGCGGGCACGTGCGTGAATCAGAAGCCGATCGTGAAGAAAGGCCAGCACGTAAAGAAGGGCCAGATCATTGCGGACGGTCCGAACACGGAACACGG
>QHOZ01000016.1 GCA_003219495.1 Verrucomicrobiota bacterium
CTCTGCGGCGCGGGGCGGAAACGAAATTGGGATCCTTCTCGCTCCGCCACGGCCAGCTTCATACTGATCAGCGTGACCTTTTTAAGAAAGAGCCGCTGGAGATGATGCGGGCGTTTGAACGCGCGCAGCATCAAAATGTCGATCTAAGCCCTGAGATGGAGGACCTGATCAGCCGCGCGCTTGGACAGGTGACCCGCACCTATCGTTACGCCAAGACGCCGCGCGAGATCTTCAAAGAAATTCTCTCCAAGAAAGGCGAAGTTGGACGCACTCTCCGTCTGATGCACCGGGTCGATTTTCTCGGCCGCTACGTTCCGGAGTTCGGCCAGCTGACTTGTCTGGTGCAGCACGAATTCTTCCATCGTTACACCGCCGACGAGCACACCCTGCTTTGCATCGACAAGCTGGATGCCTTGATTCGCACAACCGATCCGAAGTTGATCTCCTATCGGCATCTGTTCGAAAATCTGGAGGACCCGTTTGTCCTTTACCTCGCTTTGCTTTTGCACGACACCGGCCGCGCGGTCGGCGCGCGCCCCCATTCTGAAGCCAGCGCCGTTTTCGCGCAAAGCGTGGCCAAGCGCCTCCAGCTCTCGTCCGAACAAAGGAAATCGCTCATTCTCCTGGTCGACCATCACGTCACTCTCTCCAACACCGCACAGCAACGAAATCTTGATGACCCGGCCACGATTGCGGAGTTTGCCAACGTTGTTCGGAATCAAAAGAATCTGCACGCATTGATGCTCTTAACGCTGGCCGATGGCCAGGGGACGAGTGGACAAAGCTGGTCGGATTGGAAGGAGTCGCTCATCTGGCAGCTTTTCCACGCGACTTCCCAGTATCTCAGCGACCAAAAATCTTATCTCGAACAAACCAAGATTGAACGTGAGTCCCTGGAAGCAGCAGTGGCGACTGAGCTGCCCCCGGATTTCGCCGAAGAAATCGAGGCGCACTTCGAATTCATGCCGGACAATTATTTTCGGGCGTCGAAAGTCGCTGACATCGTGCACGATCTGCAACTGTTTCGATCGTTTTTCGAGAACGCATCGATCCAAGAGGACCGCCCGCTTGTCCCCGCCGTAAGCTGGGAGGCTTTTCCCGAATTGGGACACAGCATCGCGTGTTTTGTCAGCTGGGACAGGGAACACCTGCTCGCGAAAATCGCCGGATCGTTTTCGGTTGTGCCGCTCAATATTTTGAGCGCTGACATTTTCCCGCGCGAAGACCACACCGTTGTCGTAATCTTTCGCGTTTGCGGAATGAAAGGACATGCCGTGACGGACGTGCGCGATCGCGCGATGGTTGAAAACACGTTGCGGCAGGCGCTCGAGGTGGAGAATTTTGAGTTCGCGCCGTTACTCGAGCAGGCGCGCAGCAAAATTCAATATCGACGACTCCAGGAACTGGAATTTCCGGCCGGAATCGCCATCGATAACAAGGCGCACCCCACCTACACACTGGTCCAGATTGAGGCGCCGGATCGGGTGGGCCTTCTTTACGATTTACTAACTGCGCTTGGACAGGAAGGAGTTAACATCGTCCTTTCCCGCATCAGCACCCAAAAGGGCGCTGCGATTGATACGTTTTACATCACCGAACGCGCGAGTCGGGCCAAGATCACTGATTCCCATCGGATCGCCGAACTGCAGAGGCGTTTGCGCGCGGCGATTGTTGGTGGCGCCGCAAAATAATTCCCGCGCCGAATGAACTGGCGCGCTCAGCACGAATGCTTATCGTCCGGCAACTCGCATGAACGCGCTCATTCTCGCCGCCGGATATGCGACGCGGCTTTATCCGCTGACATTAAACAAGGCGAAGCCGTTGTTAGAAGTCGGCGGGAAACCGATCATTGAGTGGCTTTTCGATAATCTCATTTCCGTTTCCACGCTTAAAACAGTCTGCATCGTCACGAACGACACATTCGCCGGCGACTTTCAGAAATGGGCCACGGCCTACCAGGCCAAGCATTCCGAGATGAAGATCAAGATCATCAATGACGGATCAAAGAGCGACGACGATAAGTTAGGCGCGATCGGCGACATCAACCTGGTTTTGAGCCGAGAGAGTCTGGCGGATAACGATTTGCTCGTCATCGCGGGCGACAATCTTTTCGAACAACCGCTCGGCGACTTCGTGAACACGGCCAAACGTTCGCGGGCCGCGGTTGCCGTTCACGATGTTGGGAATCTCGAGGCAATGAAGAAATACGGCACCGTGACCGTAGATAAAGACGGCGTGATTACGAATTTCGAAGAGAAGCCGCAAAAGCCAAAGAGTACGCTGGCCGCAGTCGCGCTCTACTATTACTCACGACAAGTGCTTCCGCTGTTCAAGACCTATCTCGCCGCCGGAAACAATCCCGATCAGCCCGGCCTGTTTTTGCAATGGCTCTATACCCGTGAGCCGGTCGCCACTTTCGAAATGAAAGGTCGTTGGCTCGACATCGGCAGCAAGGAAACGCTCGAGAACGCGGACAAGATTTTCTCGCGCTGATTGTCGGTCCTACTTTAGCCGGCCTTCGTCGAACTCGATCAAGTCGAAGTAAGTGCGAATATCTTTCCGGCCGGCGCCGCCCGCTTCCTCGAGAAAATGTGTGAAGCGCGCCTTCTTCGCAGCGGTATCGGGATGGCGCGAGATCATCATTTGGTTCCAATGTTCGATCTCGTCGGCGGAATGCTTTACCGCACGTTGCGCAACCCATTGAAGAATTTCGTCGTCCTTTTCGAGGCGATGCACCGATTCTTCGAATTCGTCACCGTCTATTTTCAGAAAGCTGAGCAAATGTTTATCGAAGCCGACGGTTTTGTAATTGTAACCGTCGAGCAGACCTTTTCGGCTCAGCTTCGCCTTGTCGATCAACCGCGGCAGATGGACGTAGCCGCCAAGTTTTTCGTACGGACTGCGCGGGTGCAGTCGTCGCATGAGATGCATTACGTCGCGTGCGCTGGCTGCGTGCCGCCGACGGGAATATCCGATTCCTTTTTCTTCTCGGGCGCCTTCGTCTCGGGCAACAACTCGCCCTGAGTGAGATTTGTCTGACCAATCATCAATTGTCCGGAGAACAAGCCGCCCTTTTCAATCGCGATTGATTTTGCGGTCACATTTCCTTCCAACGAACCGTTTTTGCTAATGGTGACCGCGCCGGTCGCGATAATCTCCCCCGACATTCGGCCGCGAATGTCGATGTTCGTCACGCGCACACGACGGAAACATTGAATTTCCGATTTCCGCTCGACGATGATGGTTTGCGCGCCGATGCGGCCCGGGATTTTCCCGACGAGATTAATCGTCATCGAATCTTCACATTCCAAATTGCCGCGAAGCTTTCCTTCGACGACCGCGGAATGACAAACCACGCTCGTGCTACTGAGATCGCCCTTGTTCGTCAGGTGCAGATCGCCGCGCGTGCGAATGGTTCGGCTGAAACTGGTTGTGACTTTGTAATCGCGAAGATCGATATGTGCGCTGCAACCGGGACAGTTCGTCGAGGTAGCCTGCTCGCTGACCTCGTGTTTGCGCTTACATTCGAAACAGGAGACGACGCGATTCTTTTGGCGGCTCCAGATGTTTTCAAACTTACGGTGAAGCGGAACTTCTTCCGCGGTGGCGCCAGCGGCGGAATCTTCCTTAAGTTTTAATCCGGGCTTCGGAGCCGAAGGTGAAAATGACTTGCCGCATTGGCGACAAATCGTCGTCTTCGCCGCGACATATTCCATCTGCTTAAAGCCACAGTGCGGGCATTCCACACTGGCCTTAGCAGGCGACTTGGTCACTTCAGCAGATCAATATTTAGGCCCGCGCGAAAGCAGGCTTCGCTGACTCGTCGTTACTACGAGAAACTTCCGGCTTGCTGGCGGCTTTGACGCTCATCCCGCTGGAAACTTCTGACTTGCCGATAAAAGTCGCGCCTTCTTCGATGATGAGGCGTGCCGCCTTCAGATCGCCCTGGAGCGTGCATTTCGATTTCAATTCGCAACGCTCACTTACGGTAATATTTCCCTGCACCTTGCCGTAAATGGTGATCGACTTGGTTTTAACCTCAGCGCGAATGTCCGCGTTCTCCCCGACCGTCAACGCCCCATCGGAATTAATTTCGCCTTCGACTTTCCCATCGATCAAAAGCTCCTTCTGGAACTTGATCGTGCCTTTGATTTCGACGTCGCTCGAAAGGACGTCTTTGCCGGAATGTTCAGCCATAAACTTTTTGTAATCGTTGGTTGTTGGTTTTGGTTGGTCGCCGTAGGCGGGCCGGTTGGAATCTTCACCCCCCGAGCTCAGCGACCCTTCTCCGATCGATGAGATCGTTTTCTGCGGGATGAATTTCTTCAACACGCATCATTATTGTAATGGTTATTCACATTGTCAACGGC
>QHOZ01000134.1 GCA_003219495.1 Verrucomicrobiota bacterium
AGTCCCTGATCAGGAACTCGTTCTGCAACGATAAGATCGACATCGAGCGCGTCGAGCTCGCGCAGATGGCGAAATAAATTCGCGGCCGCTTCGCGAAGATCCTGTCGCTCGCTCAAATTTCGAATCGCGACGAAACGTTCGTCTTTCTGAACCGGATTCCATGCGAGCAGCGCACAGCGTTGAATCGATTCGAACGTTGTTAAGTCGTCGATCAGCCGCAATGGAGTCTTGGGCGCGTAATGCGAGGGCAATTGGCCCGGCGCGGAAATCTTCGCGCCAGATTTCGCGATCTCGACTTTTCCAAACTCAGCTAGCTGCTCCGAAGTAATCGGTCCGCGCCGCAAGATCTCGATCTTGCGGTCGCGGACGCTGACGATCGTCGATTCGATTCCGTGCATGGTCGGCCCGGCATCGATGATCAGCGCAACGCGACCGCTCAGCTCGTCTGCGACGTGCTGAGCGGTGGTCGGGCTGATCCTGCCGAAACGATTCGCGCTCGGCGCGGCCAAAGGCGCGCCGAACGCGCGAACGATTCCAGCGAACACCGGATGCGCGCTTATGCGCGCGGCGACCGTATCGAGGCCGGCCGTTGTGATCTCGGGCACGCTTGTTTTGCGCGGCAAAACAAGCGTGAGCGGCCCCGGCCAAAACTTGTCCGCGAGTTTGAAAACCAATTGTCGATCTTCGTCTCGAAGATCGACAACTTTCTCCAACCAATCTCGGTCTGGAAGATGAACGATAAGCGGATCGAACCTCGGACGTCCTTTCGCCTCGAAAATTTTCGCGACGGCGATCGGATCGAGCGCGTTCGCAGCAAGCCCGTAAACGGTTTCAGTCGGCAACGCGACGATTTCGCCGCGCCGCAGTAATTCAACCGCCGCGTTGCGGTCGGTTGAAATTTCCGTTTTCACCGGGGCAACTTCGCCGCAAGCACACTTTCGGATTGTTTCTTGCGAAACGCTTCGAGTTTGTCGCGCAACTTTTTGTCGTGGGTCGCAATGATCGCCGCCGCAAGGAGCGCTGCGTTCTTGGCGCCGGCCTCACCGATCGCGAGTGTTCCGACGGGAATACCGCCGGGCATTTGTGCGGTCGACAAAAGTGAATCGAGCCCTTGAAGCTTTGAATTCATAGGCACGCCAAGGACGGGCAAAATAGTGTGCGCGGCGATGACTCCAGCCAAGTGCGCGGCTCCGCCGGCGCCGGCGATGATGACGCGCAGACCGCGATCAACCGCCTTGCTCGCAAACTCCGTCGTTTGATGTGGCGTGCGATGCGCCGAAAGCACGTGCGCTTCGTTCGGGATACCGAGCTCGTCCAGCGTTTCGACGGCGCGTCGCATTGTTTCCCAATCCGATTTACTTCCCATGATAACTGCGACCAATGATTTCGATTCAGCCATACTCGATTTTGGTCGGCCATTCCGTCACCGCAACTTCTTTTCAACTTTCGCTTCCAGCCGCATATTGCGACATGAGCGCGGCGAAATCGATTGTGCTGATCGGAATGATGGGCGCAGGGAAATCTTCGGTGGGACGATGCTTGCAACGCCTCACCGGGCTCGCTCGCATTGATACCGACGAGATCATCGCGGCTGAGTTTGGAATTCCAATCGCGCAAATTTTTGCGACGCACGGCGAAGAAAAGTTCCGCGACGCGGAAACGAATGTCCTTCTAAAGCTGGCGCCCGATCGTCCGGCAATCATTACGACCGGCGGCGGAATCATTCTCCGCCCGGGCAATGTCGATCTTTTGAAGAAGCTCGGCACCGTCATCTGGCTGACGGCCGACGAGAGAACATTGTTCGAACGCGCCTCGCGGCGAAACGAACGGCCGTTGCTGCAAAAAGAAAACCCGCAGACTGTTTTCTCGGATTTGTTTGCAAAGCGTGAGCCTCTTTACGCGTCGGCAGCAGATCTCCAAATCGACACATCGGGAAAAAGCCACGACGAGGTGGCCGATGCAATCCTCGCTAAGCTCCAAGAATTGGCGCCGGAGAGGCCGGCGATTGTCGTGACCGGCGGCGGAATTGTCGGTAACACGGAGAATCTCGACCTTTTGAAACGGCTCGGGACAGTCGTCTGGGCGCACGGCGAGATGAATTATATGGCTCGCGCCGAAGAGAAGCGCCGCGACCCACAAAATGTTTTGCCCGGCGCGAGATCGATCATCGTTTTGGCGCTCAATTATTTTCAGGGCGGAGAAAATGCATCGGCGGGAAGGATCGCGCGCTACGCGTGGGGCGATGATTACCACGACGTGATCGAAGCGAAGCTGCGCAAGATCGACAACTACCTGCGCGAACTTGGCGGCGAACAAAAGTGTTACGTCGATACCGGACCGGTGTTGGAGCGAGACCACGCTGCGACCGCGGGGATCGGCTGGCATGGCAAGAGCACGATGTTGCTCAACGAGAAACTGGGCACCTGGTTTTTTCTCGCGGAGATTCTGACGACCCTCGAACTGCCGCCGGATGAAGCCGCGCGGGATCGCTGCGGTACTTGCGAGCGTTGCATCACAGCCTGCCCTACCGGCGCGATCACGGCTCCGCATAAGTTGGATGCGCGGCGCTGCATTTCCTATCTGACGATCGAGCTCAAGAGCGCAATTCCACTCGAGCTGCGACCGTTGATCGGCGATCGCATTTTTGGCTGCGACGATTGTTTGGAAGCGTGTCCTTGGAACCGGTTCGCGAAAGTTTCGCGCGAGACTTCGTTTACTGCACGAAGATCGACAGCCACTCTTGCCCTTCGTGATTATCTGACCTTAAGCGAGGCCGAGTTTCGCAATTTGTTTCGCAATTCGCCGATCAAACGCGTGAAGCGGCGCGGGTTCTTACGCAATGTGTGCGTCGCGCTGGGAAACGTCGGAACGTTCGACGACTTGCCCGCGTTACGCCGCGCAGCCGCCGATTCCGAGCCGCTAATCGCTGAGCACGCGACTTGGGCGATCGAGCAAATTCTAAATCGCGTTGGTCCGACAGCATAAATCGTTGAATCCAAACAGCCGGTTCCGCGCATCCCATTGTCGATCTTGTGAACGCGATTCGCTTGAAAAGGTCTAAAGTAGGGTTACTTCTGACCGTTTCCCTCCCCTGAATCCCTGATGCACCAAACTGTGACGACCCCTGAGGCCGATCCGAAAGCGGCGAAAAAACAACGCGCGCGCCGAAGAAAACAAATCATCTGGGGCGTCGCCGGCTTTTTCGTTCTTTGGCTGATTGTTTCAATCGCGTTGTCGAAACGCGAGAAACCGATTCCGGTCACAACCGAAAAGGCGGTGCGTCGGACGATCGTGCAAACAGTTTCGGCCACGGGCAAGGTTCAACCCGAAACCGAGGTGAAGATTTCACCCGAAGTCGCCGGCGAAATTACCGAGCTGCCCGTTACCGATGGATTGAGCGTCAAGAAGGGCGATCTGCTCTTGCGAATCAAACCGGATTCCTACAAGGCGTTGCTCGAGCAACAGGAAGCGGCGATCAGCACCGCCAAAGCGACGAATCTTCAACAGAAAGCGACGATGTTGAAGACCGAACAGGATTTGAAACGCGCGGACGACATGTTCGCCAAAAAGGCGATCTCGATCCAGGAATACAACGCCGCGCAAGCCGCGGCCGATGTTGCGAAGAACACATACGAAAGCTCGATTCACGAGATTGAGCGTGCGCAGGCGGCCTCGAGTCAGGCGCGCGATCAGCTTTCGAAGACGACAATTTATTCGCCTCTTGATGGCACGGTCACGTTGTTGAACAGCAAACTCGGCGAGCGCTTGGTCGCGACGGGACAGTTCGCCGGCACCGAAGTGATGCGCGTGGCTGATCTTTCCAAAATGCAGGCGGTCATCGACGTAAACGAGAACGATGTGCCGAACGTGAAGGTTGGCGACAAAGCGAACGTGAAGATCGATGCGTATGGCGATCGCAAGTTCAAGGGCACGGTGGCGCAAATCGGTAACACCGGGAAGACCACCGGCAGCGGGACGCAGGAAGAGGTCACGAATTTCGAAGTGAAGATCAATCTCGAGCGCGCAGATGTTTTATTGCGGCCGGGGTTGAGCTGCACCGCGGACATTGAAACCAACATCGTCAAAGACGCGGTCGCGGTGCCGATGCAAGCGGTGACGATTCGCACCGGCGAGAGTAAT
>QHOZ01000137.1:0-1158 GCA_003219495.1 Verrucomicrobiota bacterium
TGCGCATCGCGCATAAAGCCGCGCCCAGGCCAGCGGCGCCGCTCGCACCCTGCGGATGGCCGACCTGCGACTTCGTTGCCGACATGGGAATCAGCTGAGAGTTGCAATTCAGGGCGAGCTTCAGGGCATTGGTTTCAATTCGATCGTTCAGCAAAGTCGACGTGCCGTGCAGATTGACGTAATCAACGTCTGCGGGCGAGACGCCTGCATCCTGCATCGCGAGCATCATGGCGCGCGCCAGTTCATCGCAGCCTTGATCCATAGCCGATGATTTCGGCGTAGATGTCGACGCCACGCTGCTTTGCCTTTTCGTATTCTTCGAGCACGTAGATCCATGCGCCTTCACCAAGCACCATGCCCGATCGATTGCGTGTGAACGGGCGCGACGCTCGCGCCGGGTCCTCGTTCCATGCAGTGGTCAGCACCGTGAGCAGATTGAAGCCCGCGAGAATGCCGGGTGCGAGTGGGGCATCGACCCCGCCCGCAATCATCATCTCCTGACGGCCGAGCGCGATATGTTGAGCGGCATAAGCAATCGCATCCGTCGAACTCGTGCATCCGGTTGAGATGACGTGAGACAAGCCGCGCAATCCGAAAGCCATCGACAGTTCACTCGAAAGAGTTCCATGCGTCGCCGCCGGAATGATGTAGATGCTGGCCTTTGCATGAGAGCCACCGTTGTACCAGATTGAGTAATGATCCTCGACGAAATGCAGGCCGCCGCCGCCGGTTCCGATCTGAACGCCGATTTGTTGCCGCTCGGCGACCGAGAGATTTTCTATCTCGATGCCGGCATCGTTCCGCTCGGCGACCGAGAGATTTTCTATCTCGATGCCGGCATCGTTGATTGCTTCGCGCGCGGCCGCCAGCGCCAGTGGCACGGTCCGCGGCACATGTTTGCGATCCTTTGGACCAAGCTGCGCTTCCCAATCAAAGTCGACCACCTGTGCGGCGATCTTCACCGGAGACTTTGAAACGTCGAACGATTCGATCCGCCGCACTCCACTCGTGCCGGCTTTCAATCCGTTCCAGAATGCCTCGCGACCGATTCCGATGGGCGTGACACAACCGAATCCGGTAATGACAACCCGGCGCAGATGGGTGAATTGGTTCAGCATGGCGTCTCGCTGGTCGGGATCTACAATTGGGGCGGAAGCA
>QHOZ01000137.1:1180-2332 GCA_003219495.1 Verrucomicrobiota bacterium
GTTCGATCCCGTGTAAAGCTTCGTCTATGATGTGCGCCAAATGACGACGGTTGTGCAGAAAGCACCGCGCATGACGATAGATGATGCGATCCAAATCGCCGCTGAAGTGTATGGCTTACAAGTCTCGGCGACGGCGCTGCCCAGCGAACGCGATCAAAACTTTCTGCTGGAAATCTCGACCGGTGAGAAGTTTGTCCTGAAGATCGCCAACGCTGACGAAGACCCGCAATTCCTCGACTGTCAAAATCAACTGATCCGCTTTCTGGCTGCGGCCAATATCGATTTGGAGTTTCCGCGAATCGTCCAAACAATTGCGGGCGAAGACCTCGCAGAGGTTACGGGCGACGATTCGAGAAAACATTCCGTACGACTGCTGACGTGGGTTGACGGCGCGTGCTTCGCCGAAGCGAAACCGCATGACCGCACACTGCTGGCGTCATTGGGTAGAGCTCTCGGCCAAATGGACATGGCCTGCGCGAACTTTGTGCACCCGGCTGCGCGTCGCGTGTTTTATTGGGACCTGCGTAATGCGGCGGAAGCGCGCACCTCGATCGAACTGCTGCCCGACAGCCGGCGACGCATGATCGAGCCCTTCTTCGCCGCATGGGAAAAGATCGATTGGCGCGGTCTGCGGTTCAGCGTCATTCACAATGACGCTAACGATTACAACGTTCTCGTTTCGAGGGACGGGAAATCGGGGCGGCGTGTTTCTGCCATTATCGACTACGGCGATGTGGTTTATTCCGCGACCGTCTGCAATCTGGCGGTGGCGTTAGCTTACGTCATGCTTGATGAGCCGGATCCAATTCAAGCTGCCGCCCAGGTCGTCTCGGTGTACCACGAACAGTTCCCGTTAACGGAATCTGAGATCGATGTCCTCTATACGCTAATTGTTACGCGTCTCTGTCTCAGCGTTTGTATCGCCGCGCAGCAGACGCGCGACGTCCCCGAGAATGAATACTTGAACATCTCAAACGCGCAGATCTGGTCACTGGTGGAAAAACTTCAGTACCTTCCGTTCGACTGGCCCACCCGCGTATTTCGTTTCGCCGCCGGCATGCCGGTCGTAAGCGATCAACCCGAGCACACCCAGAGCGACTCGTTGCTGGCTCGTCGTAAACGAACCATGGGCCCGTCGTTGAGCGTCTCTTA
>QHOZ01000137.1:2357-3829 GCA_003219495.1 Verrucomicrobiota bacterium
GTCACAGCCATCCTTACGTCGTACGAGCGGCCGCCGAGCAAATGGCGCGACTCAATACCAACACGCGCTATCTGCATGAACTGCTGATCGAATACGGCGAGCGGTTGACTGCGACCTTGCCTGAGGAACTGAGCGTTGTCTTTCTTGTGAACAGCGGCAGCGAAGCCAACGAGCTGGCCTTGCGGATGGCGCGCGCATACACCAGACGCAAAGATGTCATCGTCGTCGAGTGTGCTTATCACGGAAACACGAGCGCGATGATCGACATCAGTCCCTACAAGTTCGATGGACCTGGCGGCCACGGCCCCCGTGCATGGGTTCACAAGGTGACATTGCCCGACATTTACCGCGGCCCACATCGCGGGGCAGACGCGGGACCTCGATATGCCGAGGCCGTGTCGGACGCGGCGCAGATGGCGGAAGTCAACGGTGGCGTCGCGGCCTTCTTCTGCGAATCAGCGGTTAGTTGCGGCGGCCAGATCATTCTGCCTCGCGGATATCTGAGAGAAGCCTTCGCGGCGGTGCGCGCTGCGGGCGGAATCTGTGTGGCGGATGAAGTACAAACCGGATTCGGCCGCGCCGGCTCCCACTTCTGGATGTTCGAAACGCAAGGCGTGACGCCCGACATCGTGACTCTCGGGAAGCCGATCGGGAACGGGCATCCCTTAGGCGCCGTGGTAACTACTCCGGAAATTGCGGCGGCGTTCGCGAACGGCATGGAATACTTCAACACCTTTGGCGGCAATCCTGTTTCCTGTGCGGTTGGATTGGCGGTGCTTGACGTGATTCGCGATGAAGAACTGCAACAGAATGCGCTCGCAGTCGGCGATTACTTGAAGGATGCTTTGAATCAACTGAAGTCGCGGCACTCGTTGATTGGCGACGTCCGAGGGCAAGGGCTGTTCGTGGGAGTCGAGTTGGTCCGTGATCGGCAGACGCGCGCGCCCGCTGATCGCGAGGCGGCGCGCTTGATAGAGCAGATGAGAGAACGCGGCGTCCTGCTCAGTACGGATGGGCCATTTCATAATGTGATCAAGATCAAACCGCCCATCGCTTTTTCCCGGCGTGATGCCGACGAGCTGATCTCAAAGATGGAGATAGTGCTTGATTGAACGATTAGAAAATCTCGACTGGCAGCCCCCGGCGCACTGGCAAAAGATCACGACCATCGAAATGCATACGAATCAAAGGCAACACCGTGCTCGAGAAGCGACGTTACTTCCGCGAGCACTATGATCATATTCGGCGAGGGATTATCTGGGAACCGCGCGGTCACGCCGACATGTATGCTGCGATTATTACCCCATCCGTCGATGCTGACGCGGACGTCTTTTTTCTGCACAACGAAGGCTACAGCACGATGTGCGGCCACGCGATTATTGCGCTGACAAAGTTCGTAATCGAAACCGGTCTGGTGCAAAGCGACGGCCCTGATTTTCAGATCACCTTCAACGTTCCCGCAGGTAAAGTTT
>QHOZ01000135.1 GCA_003219495.1 Verrucomicrobiota bacterium
CGCGCTTCACATGCAGCACGAAGTTGTCGATCTTTTGTTCGAGGGCGATCGTGTCGCCGGCGTGCGCGCGACAACGCCGGACGGCGAGCGCGATTTTTTCGCGGATCTCGTGATCGGCGCGGACGGACGACATCCGATCACGCACACACGCGCAAAGCTGCCGCTCCAGGAATTTGGCGTTCCAATCGATGTGCTTTGGATGCGATTGTCGAAACGCGCGGGCGATCCGCTACAGTCGCTCGGATTTTTTCAACACGGCAAGCTCCTGGTCTTGCTCGATCGCGGGGATTATTTCCAAGTCGGGTTCGTGATTCCCAAAGGCGGTCTCGATGAAATCAAACAGCGCGGACTCCCGGCGTTGCAAAGCGACATCGTCGCGCTCGGTCCGTTTTTGCGCGACAGAATCAGCGAGCTTGATGATTGGGAGAAAATCAAACTGCTCACCGTGCAAATTAATCGCCTCAAACAGTGGTGCCGCGAAGGTCTGCTTTGCATCGGCGACAATGCCCATGCGATGTCTCCCGCGGGCGGAGTTGGAATTAACCTCGCGCTTCAGGATGCGGTCGCGACCGCGAATCTTTTGTCAGGAACTTTGCGGGAACGGGCGGCGACGCTGGACGAACTCGAGCAAGTGCAAAAGCGTCGCGAGTTTCCGGTGCGCGTGATTCAAGCGCTCCAAGTGCAAATCCACAAACGAATCAACGGGCGAACGTCGGGCAGCGGAAACAGATTGCCGATTTTGCCGCGGCTATTTTTGTGGTTCCCGATTCTTCGCGGATTGCCCGCACGAATGACCGGACTCGGACTGCGGCCCGAGCACGTTCGCTCGCCGGCGATTGTCGATCAAAGACCGGAGCGAACTTCCTGAGGTTCGATCAGTCTCCGGACTCCTCGTCCTCGCGGTCGTTGCGAGGTCGTCGTTCACATAAATCTCAATTCGATATTTTCCGACTGGCCAATCGTTCGTCGGCTTGGAGAAATTGAAATTGCCGGAGTAATCGGCGCCCTTAGCGTCTCCTTCTATGTCCAGTGTTTTCTCGAGCACTTTCGTGTCCGCGGGAGCAGCGTCCCCAACATATTCGGCCATGAGAACGCCGCGGAGTTTGTCACCCTTGGCGGTTCCCTTCGCTTTGAACATAGCGTAAATCTTTTCCGTCGACGGCGAGAACGCGGTGGCCGGCTGTTCGTCGGGTCCATTGGAGACAGTCATTTTAACCGTCACATCCCCTGCCCGCGCGGTTGCGAGAAACAGAGCGCTCATCGTCAGGAACAAAATCAGTCGGTGCATTGAATCTCCTTTGATGTAGCAGCTGATTGACTGCCTTTGATGTAGCAGCTGATTGACTGCCCGCTACCAATTTGTCGATCGGGAGAAAAAATCAATTACGGCGCGTTAAGAATTGTCAGCGTCGCTTTCGTGCCGCGCTTCGGAAGTTTATATCCGCTGCCGCCACTCACCGCCATGATCACGCTCTCGTTTTTCTCGTGAATGTGATCCGCAATAGAATGAAGTGTGACGGACGCCGAGCTTTGTCCGGGTGCGATCGTTACCTGCGCTGGCGCTCCGCTCAAAGTGTAATCGCTACCGTTCACGGCGTTGCCGCGCATTACATAATTGATGGTGAGTGATTGTGAAATCGCGACGGAGCTCGAAACCGTGAAGGTTGCATCGTCTCCCTCAATCACGCTGCCTGGCGAAACCGAAACGGTGATCGTCGGCGTAACGTTGGGCGTACTTGTCGGAGTTGGTGTGGCGGTCGGTGAAGGCGTTGCCGTCGGAGTTGGCGTCGCTATCGGTGTGGGACTTGGTGTTGCGGTGGGTGTCGGCGTCGCTGTTGGTGTGACAGTCGGCGAAGGTGTGGCCGTTGGCGTTGATGTAGGAGTTGGTGTCGCTGTTGGTGCTGGTGTGACGGTCGGAGTCGGCGTTGGCGAACCAGTTTGCACGTTCACCGTCACCACATCGTACGCGACCGCGTGCGCGGCGTCGTCCGCGCTCAATTCAAAAACGTAAGTTCCAGGCTGCGAAAAATTCACCAGCGTGCTCGCCGCGTTTGGATCCGCAAAATTCACCGGCGCCGGTCCCGAATATAGCTTCCACAAAATCGTCGCGCTTCCGCTCGGATCGACAATCGTTCCGGCCAATGTCGTGCTCAGATTATTAATCGTTTGATCAGCGCCTGCATCAACACTCGGCGCACCGGGCGAACGCGGACCTTCGGTCGGCCCGGTAGTTTGGATCACTTCGAAATTACTCACGTCGATCGTGGAAAGATTATTAAACGCGCTCGAGGAGAAACGATCGTCCGGGCAAACCGAGATGGAAAAAAATCCGCCGCTGTTGTCAGCGACGATCGCGCCATATTTTTTCAGCGCGTAACACACCGCTTTTTCCTCGAGGGTCCAGTTTGTCGGAACGACGAAGTTCTTGTTCAGGCGAAAGCGCTGACCCATCGCCGGATATTGTGTTGAAGTCGCCGCAATGGACGATGCGTAATGATTCGCCGGGTAAATGTACTCACGCCTTGTTTTCGGAATGCATAATCGGACCGCGTGCTCGACCGCGCCGCGCTCGCATTCGTCGTAACGCACCAGCGCCGGAAACATCGGCAATCCGGCCGCGTCGCCCGATGTCCAGCCGGCTGGTCTCAATGAGTTTGAATTTAAATTAAACTTCGCGCCGTTGGATGATTGCCATCCGCTGCTCGTTAATTTCATCTGCCATGTTTCCCAAAACGATCCCGCACCGGGCGCGACCATGATTCCATGGCGATCGCCGCCGACACTGGTCACGTCCATTTGCCACTGCTGCAAAGTGAGTGTTCCGGTTCCGACCGGCCACGTTTCGATCGGCATGTTCGTTGGAATCGGATAACTCCCGTTCGGGTAGACGCCGCCGTCCAGGTCGGACTCGTCCGGATAATCGACAAATGAAATCGTCACCCGCGACTGATTATCCGGCACGAGGACGTAATTCATTTCATAAAACGGACGAAGCGTTTGCCGCGTCGAAGACAAATCCGATTTTAACTGCGAAATCATTTGCGCCGAGTTCGCGAGGAGCGGACGGCGAGAAATATCTTCGTTCCATGGATTCGTGACCGGAAAGATCTGCATTGCGGAGACGATCGCGTCCGCTTGTGGCGTATTGAACAATGTCGGCGTCGTCACTACCGGCGCCGGTCCAAGAATTCGTCCTTCGTGATTGATCCGGACCGACTGCGCCGCCGCCGTCACGACAAAACTCAAAATCAGCGAAACAGTCGCATTGCTGATTTTGCGACCGCGCTCGACTGCTTTGCGTTTGCGAATTGCCTCTCCGGTTTCCATCTGATTTGTGACGTGTGGTTGCTGATCTCTGCTGGCAGAGAGCTTTGGAGAAGCGCGGATTTACTAGCAGGATTTGCACCTATAAACGCGCAAAGATCGACAACTGGGCGGTTTATGGGACAATCGACGGCTTTAATCCCGGGCCAGGAATGAGTAATTTTTTTTCCGAACTCAAACGGCGCAACGTTTACAAGGTTGCAGTCGCCTACGCCGTGGTCGCGTGGCTTTTAGTTCAGGCGGCTTCAATCATCTTGCCGACGTTCGAAGCGCCGGCGTGGGTGATGAAAACGCTCGTCGTACTGCTCGCGCTCGGTTTCGTTCTTGCCGTTTTCATTTCGTGGGCGTTCGAAATGACGCCGGAAGGAATGAAACGCACCGCGGACGTTTCGCCCGATGACGCCCATTCCCTTCCCTATTGGAGCAAAAAGAAATTCGCCGCATTTATTATCGGCATCGCCGTCATTGCCGCCGCTCTGCTCGCTTATCAACTTCGCTCGCCAAGATCGACAATCACCGCGGGCGCGAACAACAAATCGATCGCGGTGTTGCCGCTATTAAACGAAAGCGGCGATCCAAAGGACGAATATTTCTCGGATGGTCTTTCCGAAGAGTTGATCGCGGCTCTTGCGCAGATCAGAGAACTGAAAGTCATCGGCCGCAGTTCTTCATTTCGTTTCAAGGAACGAAAGGAAGAACCCAAAACCATCGGCGAGAAGCTCGGCGTCACGACTTTGCTCGAAGGCACGGTGCGTAAACAAGGCGATCGCGTTCGGATCGTCGCCGAATTAATCAACGCCGCGGATGGAATCGAGCTCTGGACACGAACGTTCGACCGAGAACTAAAAGATATTTTTGCGGTGCAGCAGGAAATTGCTACGGCCGTGGCAGCCGCTTTGAAAGTCAAGTTGCTCGGGTTGGAAGAACAAGCATCCGCGCATTCTCCGACGAAGAATACTGAAGCACACGATGCTTACCTTTTGGGTCACTACCATTTTCTGCGACGGAATCTCGAAGATTATCGCAAAGCGTTTATTCATTTTGATGAGGCGATTCGACTCGATCCAAATTACGCGCTCGTTTATGCCGAGCGTTCTGAAGCGTGGACGTTGACTGGGGATCTCACCGGCGAGACGAAGACGGACTGGGCGAAAGCGCGCGATGACGCGGAGAAAGCAGTCGCGATTGCACCGGGATTGGCGGAAGCCCACGCGGCCCTTGGCTGGGTTCGGTGTTTCACGGAATGGAAATTTGCCGAAGGCCTTAGCGAGCTGGAACGCGCGAGAGAAATTTCTCCCGCGAATCCAACGGCGAACGATTTGCTCGCGCGCGTAATCGTTTATGTAGGAAAACCCGGAGAGGCCGAGAAGCAGGCTCGCCATGCAGTGGAACTGGATCCGCTCGCCAGCGCACCGCTCAACAGCCTCGCTCGTGTTCTTTGGTTTGAAGGAAAACTTGACGAAGCGGACGCGATTGCGCGCAAGGCAGCCGAGTTACAGCCGACTGCCGCCTCCAGTCATCGTTGGCAGGTTCTGGTGGCAATTCAACGCGGTGATTCTGAGTTGGCGTTGCGTGAAGCAAAGATGGAGCCGGATGATAGCTACCGCCGCTTCGAGCTTTGTGTCGCGCACTTCGCTCGGAAAGACCGCCCGGCTGCAGACGCCGCCTTGGCCGACCTGATTGCCAATCGCCAGGGAGTCGCCTACCAAATCGCCCAAGTTTACGCGTTCCGCGGCGAGAGAGACAAAGCGTTCGAATGGTTGCAAATCTCCTTTGATGAACATGACACCGGCATGCTCGCCCTTCTGGTTGATCCGCTGCTGAACGGCTTGCGCGACG
>QHOZ01000136.1 GCA_003219495.1 Verrucomicrobiota bacterium
TAAAGTTCCTGCATCGATGTCACCCAGATGCCCTGGCGCTGGAGCTCGCTGCGTAAACCTTCGTCGATTTGTTCGCTCATTACTTCGCCCAGTTTAAACAACCTTTGCCCCACGCCCAAACCAGTCCTTCGATTAACAACAACAAAAACACGAGCACCGCGATGAAGGCGCCGATGGGCAGACTGGTGAAGGCCACCGCGAATGGAACGAGAAAAATCGCTTCGACGTCGAAGATCAAAAAAATGATCGCGTAGAGATAATATTGCGACCGGAATTGGATCTGCGCTTCGCCGAGCGATTCCACACCGCATTCGTAGATCGACATCTTGGCCGGGCCTGGCTTTGGCGGCTGAAAAAATCTGCGCCACATCCATGCGAGCGCGAGCGGCAACAAAGGAAATACGACCGCGACGCCCGCGAAAATCACGATAAACAAATACGGACTCGGAGTCATCCCGTTCGCAATCTAATCAATCTGTTTTACACGAGAAACAGAAATCATCGGGCGTGAGCGCGTCTCTCGATCAAATCTTTATCCACGCGAAACAGTGGCTCCTTTCGTTGCTGATCGGGCGCGCGCCGGATTGGATTGTCCAAATAATTTCCATCCTGATCAACGTCGGCGCGTTGCTCGGCGTTTTTCTCACGCTGTTCGCGCTCATCTCCGTGCTCGAGAGAAAAATTCTCGGCCGGATGCAAAATCGCTATGGACCGAACCGTGTCGGTCCCTTCGGTTTACTTCAACCGGTCGCGGACGGAATTAAAATGTTGATCAAGGAAGACATCGTCCCGGATCGCGCGGACAAGATCGTCCATTTTCTCGCGCCAATCTTAATTGCCGCCGCCGCGATTCTCAGTCTCGGCGTGATTCCGTACGGACGGAACATGACTCCGTTCGTGATCGACGGTGGTATCTTGTTTTTCTTCGCCGTCGGCTCGGCCACCGAATTGATGGTTTTCATGGCCGGATGGGGCAGCAACAACAAATACTCCATGCTCGGCGCGATGCGGGCGATCGCGCAGATGATCAGCTACGAGCTGCCGCTGATTATTACCGTGTTGCCCGTCGTGATGATCGTCGGCTCGCTCAATCCGGACCGCATCGTCGCAGCCCAACGCTTTTACTACTTCGGTTTTGCGCCGCACTGGTTTGTTCTGACGCCGTGGGGCTTCACCGCTTTCCTTTTGTTTTTTGTTTCCGGTTTGGTCGAATCGAATCGCACGCCGTTCGATGTTCCCGAAGGTGAATCGGAAATCGTCGCCGGCCACATGACCGAATATTCCGGATTTAAATACGCGACCTTTTTCATGGCCGAGTACATCGGCATGTTCGCGATCAGCGGTCTCGGCGTAACGCTTTTCCTTGGCGGCTGGCACGCGCCGCTGCCGTGGCTGAAGTTTATTCCGTCCTACGTCTGGTTCTTCGCGAAGTTGTCGATCTTGCTCTTCGTTTACATCTGGCTGCGCGGCACGCTCACCTGCGTGATTGCCGCCGCGGTCTGGCATTATCTCGGCCACCGGCTCGCTGCCTGGCTTTGGTCGGCGGCGGTCGTCGGCGCCGTTTACTTCGTCTTGTCGATCTTGCTCGAAACAAAAAAGAAATTCGCGCCGCGCACTTATCGTTTCGCTGAATGAGCACGATCGCGTTCGTAATCATTTCGGTCCTGACGCTCGCCGCCGCGCTCGCCGCCGCAACTTTGCGCAAACTGATGCACGCCGCGCTTTGTTTTGCCCTGATGTTTCTCGGCATTTCGGCGCTTTTCTTTTTCCTCGGCGCCGAATTCGTGGGGCTCGTCCAGATTTTTGTCTATATCGGCGCGGTCGCAGTCCTGATCGTATTCACCATTCTCCTCACGCGACACGATCAGGAGAAAACGCGCGGCTTTAACTGGAGTGGCGTTGTTGTTGCGCTCGGCGTCTTCGCGGGATTGGTCTGGGCAATTCTGAGCACAAAAGCGGTCTCCAGTCCGCCGGGGCGATTCGCGTTTGTCGGCGTTCGGAGAATCGGCGAACTGCTCATGACGAGTTACGTGTGGCCGCTGCTTTGCGTCGGCGTGCTGCTCACCGCCGCGCTGATTGGCGCGCTCATCTTGGTCATCGAGGACAAACCCGAATGACTTTGTCGATCGTTCTTGTCGTTTCCGGTGCGCTGTTCTCCATCGGATTGCTCGCTGCGCTCAGCCGTCGTCACGCGATTTTCATTTTGATCGGTATCGAAATGATGCTCGCCGCCGCAAACATCAACTTCATCGCGTTCTGGCGATTCACCCCCACGCCAACGCAACCAGCGGGAGTCATGATTGCAATTTTCGCAATCGCCATCGCTGCCGCGGAAGCGGCGGTTGGTCTCGCGCTCGTGATCGCCGTCTATCGCCATTTCCGCAGCACGAACGTCGACGAGCTCAATCAACTCAAAGGATGAACTCCTGGATCACAGAAAACGTTTGGCTGATCCCGGCGACGCCGATCGCCGTGGCGATTCTGATTCTCGCGATCGGAAAGTCCGCGCGAATGACAAGCGCGATTTTTGCGGTCGCCGGACAGGTCCTCGCTTTGACGATGTCGATCTTCGCTTTTGTTCCATCGCTGCATGCGCACGGATTCCGCGCGATCCAGAATTTCACCTGGTTCGAATTTGGGGATCAATCGTTGCGCATCGGGTTCGTTCTCGATCCGCTCGCCGCCGCGATGATGCTGATGATCACGTTCGTCGGTCTGTGGATTTTTGTTTTCAGCATCGGCTACATGAGCGAGGACAAAAATTTCTCCCGCTTCTTCGCTTATCTCTCATTTTTCTCCGGCGCGATGCTCGGAGTCGTCGTCGCGAACAGTTTGTTGCTGCTCTTCGTTTCCTGGGAGCTTGTCGGGCTCGCGTCGTATTTGTTGATTGGATTTTGGATCGAACGCCCGAGCGCGGCGGCTGCGGCGAAGAAAGCATTCATCACGACGCGAATCGGCGACATGGGATTTTTCCTCGGCCTGCTCTGGTTGTATCACGCGAGCGGCACGTTGCTTTTCTACGACAACGGTCATGGTTCTCTCGAAAACGTCGCGGTGCTGGGCGCGAGCGCGACGTTCATTGCGCTGCTGATTTTCGCCGGCGCGGTCGGCAAGTCCGGACAATTTCCGCTCCACGTTTGGTTGCCGGATGCAATGGAAGGCCCAACACCGGTCAGCGCGTTGATCCACGCCGCGACGATGGTTGCCGCCGGTGTGTTTTTAGTCGCGCGCGTCTATCCAATATTCGCAGTCGGTGCGGTCAATGGCGTCACACCGTCGCTTGAAGTCGTCGTTTGGATCGGCGTGATCACCGGATTAATGGCGGCGTTGATTGCGGCCGCGCAATCGGACATCAAACGCATCCTCGCTTACTCAACTGTTTCGCAGCTTGGGTTGATGATGGTCTCGCTCGGCGTCGGTGGCGTTGCCGCGGGAATTATGCATCTGCTCGCGCACGGATTTTTCAAAGCGCTTTTGTTTCTTGGATCCGGCTCGGTGATTCATGCGATGCATCACGAGCAGGACATTCGAAGAATGGGCGGCTTGCGCGGCGCGATGCCGATCACGTTCGCTACTTACGCGGTCGGAATGATGGCGTTGAGCGGAGTGCCGTTATTTTTTTCCGGAGGCTGGACGAAAGAAGAAATTTTGCACGCCACGGCGCACTGGCCGCGTTCGCACGTACCGCATTATCTCATGTTGCTCGGGGTGATTCTGACCGCGCTCTACATGACGCGTCAGGTCATTTACGTTTTCTTCGGCAAACCGCGTTCGGGATTACAACATCCGCATGAAAGTCCGCGCGTGATGACGATCCCGCTGATCGTTCTCGCCGCGTGCGCGATTCTTTTGAGCATCTTTCTCACGCCGGCCTGGCCCTGGCTCGAAAGTTATTTAACGGGCCACGTCGCGAACGTTGACGCGCATCTCTTCTTTCAGCCAATGATCCTCGTTTCGCTTGCGCTCGTCGGCGCCGGAATCGCGCTCGGCGTTTGGATGTATCGCAACGCTGGCGGCGACGTTGATCCGCTTTTGCAAAAGCAGCCCGCGCTCTTCCGTTTTCTCGAAAACAAAATGTGGATTGACGAACTCTACGACCGAACGGTCATCGCACTCGCCGCGCTCCTCGCGCGCATTTCCGATTGGATGGATCGACATGTGTGGGACGGGATCGTCCGCGATGTGGGAACGATCGGACAATTTCTCGGCCGACTCACAACCGGCGCCGACGAACGCGTGATCAACGCCGGCGTTGATGAAAGCACGGTCGGCGCGCGTTGGTTCGGACGCGCAATGGCGCGCGCGCACTCAGGAAAAATCCAAACTTATCTTGGAGCGATCGCGCTCGGCATGCTCGCGCTCGTTCTTCTTTACGCATGGTTGGGCTGATCACTTTTCTCATTCTCATTCCGCTCGCCGGCGCGGCCGCGCTTTACATCGGCCGGCCGCGAAACGCGCGCGCGGTGGCGCTCATCTTCAATGCCCTCTCGGCGTTTTACGCGCTCATGCTCTGGCAAAAGTTCGATCGCACATCGTCTTTGCTGCAGGCAGTCGAGCGGCACGCCTGGATTCCATCGCTCGGCGCCGAATATCTCGTCGGCATCGACGGGTTAAGTCTGCTTTTAATTTTGCTCGTGTCGATCGTTTTCCCGTTCGCTTTCTCGGCGCAACGCCTCGAGCGCGGCGCCTGCGCGCTCATGCTCATCATGCAGAGCGCGCTCTACGGCACCTTCACCGCGCAAAATTTCGTGCTCTGGTTTTTGTTTTACGAGATGAGCCTCGTTCCCGCGTTTCTCCTCATCAAAATCTACGGCGGCGAGAATCGCGATTACGCGGCGGTGAAATTTTTCGTTTACACATTTCTCGGCAGCGTCGCAATGCTCCTCGGATTCATCGCGATCTATTTCGCTAAAGGAACGCTGGATTTTGCGACCCTGACGACGCAGGCGAAGAGCGGATTATTGACCGGCAATCTCCGCTGGCTCGTGTTCGGCGGAATTTTTCTCGGGCTCGCGGTCAAGGTTCCTCTGTTCCCATTTCACACCTGGCTTCCGGACGCATATCAAACCGCGCCAATTCCCGTCTCGATGGTGCTGACGGGAGCGCTTTCGAAAATGGGCGTCTACGGATTTATCCGCCTGCTTGTGGCGCTTTTCCCGGACGAAATCAAAATCGTCGGACCGTGGATTCTCGGATTAGTCGTGTGCTCAATCGTACTCGCGCCGCTCGCGGCCTGGGCGCAACGCGATCTCAAACGCATGGTCGCCTATTTGTCGATCAATCACCTCGGCTACTGCTTGCTCGGACTTTTCGCGATCGCCGCTCGCTCAACAACCGCCGTGATCGACCGCGACGCAGCGCTCAGCGGCGTTTTCTTGCAGATCTTCAATCACGGGATCACCGCGGCCGCGCTTTTCTATTTCGTCGGACTGCTCGAACAACGCCGCAATGCGCGCGGCATCGACGATTTCGGCGGATTGATGCAACGCGCGCCATTGCTTTGCGCCTGGATGAGCGTCGCCATGTTCTCGTCGCTCGGTCTGCCGGGCTTGAACGGATTCGTCGGCGAGTTTCTCATTTTCAAAGGGTCATTTGCGGTCGCGGCGTCGTTTAGCGCCATCGCTGTTCTCGGCCTCCTTTTCACCGCCGTAACTTTTATGCGCGCGATGCAATCGCTCTTTAGCGGACCGCTCGCCGAAAGTTGCAGCGGATTTGTCGATCTTCACCGCAGCGAAAAATTCGTCATCGTGCCGATAACGCTGTTGATGTTTGCGATCGGCATCAATCCGCAATTCATCCTGAACATCTTCAACGCCACCGTCGTTGCTATGGCGCGCCTCTTTGCCTGATCGATGATCGCCTGGACGATTTACATCACGTTTGCCGGGGCGCTCGTCGTTTTATTTTTACCGCGGGCGTTCGCCAAATGGATCGCGCTCGTTAGTTCATTCGTTGGCCTCGTAATCGCCGGCGCGACATTCTTTTGCGACGATGTCGATCTTGCGCATTTCACGACGATCGTCCGCGTGCCGTGGGTCCCGGCGCTCGGAATCAATTATCATCTCGCGCTGGACGGAATCAGTCTGACCCTCGCCTTGGTCACCGGCATCGTGGCGGTGAGCGCGGTTCTATTTTCCTGGGACGTTGAAGATCGCGCGAAGGAATTTTTCTTTTGGCTGCTCCTCGTCGTCGGAGGCTGTTACGGCGTTTTCCTAAGCGCCGATCTCTTTCTCCTCTTTGTTTTCTACGAGCTGGTGATCATTCCGAAATATTTCCTGATCGCGATCTTCGGTTCGACGAACAAGGAATACGGCGCGATGAAGCTCACGCTCTATTCATTTTTCGGTGGCGCGCTGGTTTTTCTGGGAATCATTGTCGTCTACGTCGTTGGCGGCTCGCTGGATCTGAATCAGCTCGCGCAATTCAAGTTCCCCGTCCCGCTGCAAACATGGGCGTTTCCGGTTTTATTTCTCGGCTTTGCCGTGCTCGCGGGCGTTTGGCCGTTGCACACCTGGGCGCCCACTGGTCACGTCGCCGCGCCTACCGCCGGTTCGATGCTGCTCGCAGGTATCGTGATGAAACTCGGCGCGTATGCCGCGTTGCGCGTCGCGATTCTTCTTTTCCCGATTGGTTTCTTAATCTGGCGACCATGGATGGTTGTGCTCGCGGTCATCGGAATCATCTACGCCGCGGCAGTCGCATTGCGGCAGCGCGATCTCAAATTCGTCATCGGTTACTCGAGCGTGAGCCACATGGGCTTCGTGCTACTCGGATTCTCGAGCTTTACAGTCTGGGGCATTTCCGGATCGATCCTGCAAATGTTTTCCCACGGCGTGATCGGCGCCCTGCTTTTCGCCGTCGCCGGCCGGATGATCTATCGCCGCACGCATACGCGCGAGCTCGATGCGCTCGCCGGAATGAATCTCGCGCGCGCGTTGCCATTCGCCGCTTTCACATTTGTCATCGCGGCGGCTGCGTCGATGGGAATTCCCGGCTTCAGTGGATTTGCCGCGGAGGTCACAATTTTGATCGGCACATGGCGATACTACCCGGTGGCGGTTTGGATCACCGGCATCGGAATGGTGCTGGTCGCGGCGTTCACGCTGCGCGCATTGAAGCGCGCGTTCTTCGATGTCGATCTTGCACCGGCGGCGACTGAGCCTGCGCAATTGGGCCCGATTACGCTTCCGGAAAAACTCGGCGCCAGTTTGTTAATGATCGCCACGCTCGCGGTCGGTATTTACCCGCGACTATTACTCGATCGCATCCAGCCGGCGGTTGAAGCAATGCGCATTTTCAAATGAGATATTTCGAACTACTTCGATTCGCTGCGCCGGAAACGATCATCGTTGTCGCGGCGCTCGCAGTCCTCAC
>QHOZ01000017.1:0-1988 GCA_003219495.1 Verrucomicrobiota bacterium
TTATTTCCCGGTCTCGCCGATGGATTCGTTGCAGGACATTCGCAACGAAATGTGTTTGGAAATGGAGAAAGCCGGGATCGCGATTGAGCGCCAGCATCATGAAGTCGCGACCGCGGGCCAGGCCGAGATCGACATCCGTTTCGCGCCGCTCAAGCGCATGGGCGACAGCCTCCAATATTACAAATACATCGTGCGCAACGTCGCCAAGCGTCACAACAAAACCGTGACGTTCATGCCGAAGCCGCTCTTCGCCGACAACGGCTCGGGCATGCACACGCACATCTCGCTTTGGAACGGCGACAAACCGCTTTTCGCCGGCAACGGTTACGCCGGTCTCAGCGACATGGCGCTTTTTTTCATTGGCGGCATTTTGAAACACGCGCCTGCGCTCACCTGCATCACCAATCCGACGACGAACAGCTTCAAGCGTCTCGTGCCCGGATTCGAAGCGCCGGTGAATCTCGCTTACTCGGCGCGCAATCGTTCGGCCGCGATCCGGATTCCAACCTATTCGCCGAGTCCGAAAGCGAAACGCATCGAGTTCCGCACGCCCGATCCGGCGGCGAATCCATATCTCGCGTTCAGCGCGTTGTTGCTCGCGGGTCTCGATGGAATCCAGAACCGCATCGATCCCGGCGATCCGCTCGACAAAAATCTTTACGATCTGCCGCCCGAAGAACTCGCGCAGATCGCGAGCGTGCCCGATTCGCTTCGCGGCGCGATCGAAGCGCTCCAGGCCGATCACCAATTCCTGCTCCGCGGCGACGTCTTCAACGCCGACTTCATCGCGAACTGGATCGACATGAAACAAAAAGAATACGACGCGCTGCGATGTCTCCCCAGACTTGGAATGAAAACGTTGACGGTCTCGCTCGTTCTCGCGACGACACTGCGATCGGTTTGCGCGCAAGAACATTTGGAGCCCGAGCCTGGCGTGCTTTCAGATAAATACGGAAAATATTATTCGGCGGTGCAGAATGTTTTTAAGGCTGCCTACCGCCCAGACGTGATCTTACGAGTTGTTATTGCCGCGTCTTTCGTGCCTGAAGAGGTTGCTGGCATCCGAAGAAGCGGAAAACAGTACGAAGCGTTTGCTGTCACGTCTGAAACGTCCGTCTGGGACACATACTTGATCGTAAATCACCAGTTCGGGGAGGATGGACTTAAAGATCTAAAGCGACGCGGCATTCCTTTTAACTACCGGGACATCCGAACTCATGTTTACTCTGCCCCGATTTCTGAGGACGCCGCGAAGCAAATCGTTGAGATTTGGCGCAAGATGTTGCTCGACGCGAGACCGCCGAAAGAACGTGGCGCCGGATTGGATGGAGCGACTTATCGCTTTGATCTCTCAAGTCTTGAGGGACAAAGCGCGGAAATTTGGTCGCCGAACGAGCAAAGCAAAACGGGGGTGATGGTAAAGCTCGGTATCACCCTTTCCGATTACGCAAAAGGCAAGTCGGGTTTGGACAAGCTAACGAGCGCGACCCGACGCATGAAATAGCCGATTCCATGAACCGACGAAGTTTTCTTAAAACGAATTTGTTCGGCGGGTAAGAAAATGAAGTGAATCAGACGGATGCTCGATTCCGTTCTTCTCTATCTCGGTTTCGCGATCGTTCTAGTCGGAACGTTGTCGATCTTGTGGCCGTTGCGCTTTCTGCGCGTTCGAACGCGTAAAGCCGGCGCAATCGTTGCGGGCGTTGGATTCCTCGTCGCTGTCGCGGTCTTGTTCCTGCCGGCGCGAACGAGACAGGTTTCGACGCCGACAACGAAGCTCGATGAGTGGATGCCGGTCTGGCAGTTCGACGAACAACATTCAATTCATATCAAAGCGTCTCCGGAAAAAGTATTCGAGGCGATTCATTCGGTGCGCGCGGACGAGATTTTTCTTTTCCGAACACTAATTGCGATCCGCCGCTGCAGTCACCCAGGACCGGAGAGCATCATGAATGCGCCAGAGAACAAGCCGCTTCTCGATGTGGCGA